>DATBWD010000203.1:0-3262 GCA_036515015.1 Tepidiformaceae bacterium | reverse complement strand
GCGCTGTACCTTGTGCAGCGCATCCGGGACGAGGCGCACCGGTTCGCGATCACGTATCACCGGCAGGTGCGGGCGAAGAGCGCGATCCAGAGTGCGCTCGACACCATCCCGGGGGTGGGGCCGAAGCGGAAGAAGGCGTTGCTGAAGAAGTTCGGGACCGTGAAGGCGATCCGGGAGGCGGAGGTGGACGAAATCGCCGCGACGGTTGGGTTCACCCGAGCGCTGGCAGAGCGGGTGAAGGAGCACGTCTGAGGCCGGGCGGGGGCTGGCGAGGCGGGGGCGTGCCGCGAACGGGTTCGTAAATGTAAATACCATGACAAACGATTAACGGGCATCGACGCGGCACGCGAGGATGGCCTACTGTGAAACCGAGTCGCCAGATGCCGGACAGAATCGAACGGGAAATCGAAGAGATCCTTGAGAAGCTCGACACGGAGCTCCCGCCGGAGCGCTCTGACCGCACGCCGATTTCTATCCTGTCGCGCCGGAAGAAGGGCGCTTCGCCGAAGCCGAGCAAGTCGCGACCCCAGTCACCGCGGGCCCCGATGAACATCAGCCCGACGACGCTGATGTTCATTGGAGCGGCGCTGGTGGTGGGGGGGCTCCTGCTCTCGAACGTTTGGGGGCCGATCATCTGGGTAGCTTTTGGGGGCGTGGTGCTGTTCATCGGCGCGTTCCTGTCGTCGTTCCTGCGCCACGGGGGGCAGGGCGGCCCATCGCAACCGCGGGGGGTGTACTGGCGCGACCGCTACATCGCCTATGAGCCGGAACCGACCGACAGCGCGATGGCGAGGCTCAAGCGGCGGTTCAGGCGGCATTAACCGCATTCGCCCTCTCTTACCGAAAGTGATAGTACGCTGACGACCATGCTCCTTCGGACCGGACTGGCATGCGTCGCGGCATTGGCACTTGTGGCCAGCGCATGCTCGGGGCGCGAAAGCGGAGAGGCCGACGAGCCTTCGCCCGTCACGACAGCAGGGCCAACCGAACCAGGTACACCCAGCGCCACACCGAGCGGAGCACGCAAGCCAGATGGCCCGGCCGAGCACGTCGGCGAGCGGGCGATGGAGCACGTACGGCAACTTGCGGGGGTGATAGGGCCGCGTGTGGCAGGGACCGAGCAGGAGGAAGAGGCCGTCACCTATATCCGTGAGCAGTTCGAAGCGAGCGGGTACGCGGTCGAAGTGATGGAATTCACCTACGAAGGCGACCGCTTCCAGGCGGGGTCCGTGCAGGCCGCGGAGCAGACGCTGGAGAGCCTCGCGCTCACGGGGAGCGCGGGCGGGACGGCGAGCGGGAAGGCCGTGTTCGTGGGCATTGGGGACGCCGAGGGAATCGGCGGGAGGTCGCTCGAGGGAGCGATCGCGGTGGCAGACCGGGGAGGCATCCGGTTCGGCGAGAAGTACGAGAACGTGCGGGCGGCGGGGGCTGCCGGACTGGTCATCGTCAACAACGTCGAGGGGCTGTTCAGCGGGAGTATCGGCGGCGCTGCCGACATCCCGGTGGTGGCCGTGCCGCTGGAAGACCGGGAACTGCTGGTGAACGCAGCGGAACTCGGGGCGCCCGTGAGCGTGACGGCGCCGGACCCTTCCGCGTCGACTTCGGTGAACGTGATCGCGCGGGCGGAAGAGGGCGGCCAGTGCCGGGTGATCGTAGGGGGCCATCACGACACGGTGCCCGCGGCACCGGGCGCCAACGACAACGCCAGCGGCACGGCGAACGTACTCGAACTGGCGCGGGCGATGGCCGCGGACGGACTCGACGAGGGGCTGTGCTTCGCGACCTTCGGCGCGGAGGAGTCGGGGCTGTTCGGGAGCGCCGCGCTCGTGGAACGCTGGCAGCAGGAAGGGGCGCTCCCGGAAGTGATGGTCAATTTGGACGTGACCGGCAAAGGGGCGACGGTCGACGTGATCGGGGACGAGCCGCTGGTGACGCAGGCGCTGGACCTTGCGACGGGCCTCAGCATCCCAGCGGTGCGGTCGAACCTGCCGCCCAATACGGGCAGCGATCACCAGAGCTTTGCGCGGGCGGGCGTGCCGGTGATTTTCTTCAGTTCTGATGACGCCTCGATGATCCATACACCACGTGATGTGGTGGACTCGATAGACGCCGAAATACTCGACCAGGTGGGGCGGCTGGCGCTTGCGCTTTTGCGTGAGCTTATCGTTTAGGTTGCCCGAGGCATGGGGCAGACATAGCATGGCTGGGGTGGAGAGGTACTGGAGAGGCTGGGGCGTGGCCGTGTGCCTGCTGCTCGGAGCGTGGGCGTTGTCAGCCTGCGGGGGAGACGGCGCGGCCAACGACGAGGCGGCGGAACGGATAACGGACCCCGCGGCGGTGCCGAGTGCGACCCCTATCCAGAGCACGAACCTGTTCAAGATTACGAACAACGGGTCGATCTCAGCGCCGGACGGGTCGGTGGGGACGCCCGCAACTGGCGGCACGCCCGAACCTTCGGGCGGGACCACCTATGAAGTGCAGCCGGGTGACACGTGCGGGGCGATTGCCGCGAAGTTCAACATCACCTTCGAGGAACTGCGCAAGTCGAACCGGACGATCGATGAGGGCTGCACGAATATCCACCCGGGGGACAAGCTGAAGATACCGTCGAGCACGCCCGCTTTGACGCCGACTCCGGGACGGGGCGGTTCGGACCCCGTGCCGACGGCAACGCCGGGTGGCAGGCAGCACGTGGTGGGCGAAGGGGAGACGTGTTACGGCATCGCCGGCAGCTACGGCGTGTCGCTTTCGGAACTCATTGCGCTCAACGGGCTGGACGCCGAGTGCAAAGACCTCCAAATAGGGCAGACACTCCAGATCCCGTAGGGCTGGCGATCAGTCGTTCGGTGCGGTTTCGGAGTCCGGGCGGACGAGTTCGCTGATCTGTTCGACCGGGACGCCGAGGGCTTCAGCGGCGTCTCCAAGGCGGTAGTCGAGATGTTCACGGGTGAGGCCGACGCGGCTGAGGCGAGCGCGCGCTCCGGGGCGGGCCCGGATGAGTTCATAAACGGAGGCATTCTGGGGGAACCGTGTTGCAGTTGCCATGGTGACTCCTACCCGTTCGGACTGGTCCTGGTCGCGCCACCGGGGTGGCAGCGGGGTAGACGGCGACTCGGCGAACCGAGGATCAGGATAACCCGGCAATAGCAGAGGGGAACCCCCGGATGACGAAACCTTTACGGAGCTGAGACTGGCTCGCCGTGCGGCCGCGGCTCATCGAGGAGGGCGGCACTGAGGCGTGCGACGACCTTATCAACGTTGA
>DATBWD010000202.1:0-3641 GCA_036515015.1 Tepidiformaceae bacterium | reverse complement strand
CCCGCGCCTGAGTCGAGGATGGCGCGAACGACTTCATTCACGGAGCCGTCGCCGCCGACCGCGACGATGGTGTCGCGCCCTGCTGCTATTGCGGCGAGGGCGAGTTCATAGCCGTGGCCGACGCCCGTGGTGAAAACGGCTTCGGGGTCGAGTTCACGCCGGCGAAGGGCTCGTTCGAGTGCGGGCCAACGGCCGCGGGTGCGCCCGGCGCCGGACATGGGGTTCACGATGAAGAGCGGGCGAGCCGCGGCGGCCGTCATGGCTGGGGAAGTTAGCGCGGGCGAGCGTAAAGGGGAATCCTGCACTCTGCGCTTACCGGCGGAGCCCGAGGAGGTCTGCAACAAAGACGCTATCGCCGGAGCGGCGTTCGGCACCGCCGGCCCGCTCGATGGTCACCACGGCGTATTCGTAGGTGCGGAGACCCTGCGGGACGATGGTCTGATAGCGCGCAAAGCCGGAATTGTCGGCGTTGAAGGTGCCGAGGCTGTAGAAGTTACCTTCGGAGTTGACCCAGAGCTGGTAGGTCTCGTTGGGGCCGAGGACGCGGAGACGGCTGGCGACGAACCAGACCTTCTTCTGTTCTTCGTCCCAGACGAGCGTGCCGATGGCCGAGGAGTAGGGTTCGCGAGAGATGACAGCAGCGACGTCGTTCTGCGGCGACATCATGGCGACGAGCAGTTCGCGGTCGCCGTTGGCTGCGACCTGGAGGGCATCGGCGCGCCGTTCGGTTTCGCTGAGGCGCTCGGTCAGGGCGAGAAGCTCGACTTCCTGGGTGCGGACGTTCTCCATTTGCGCCTTGAGGGCCGAGTTCTGGTCGCGCAGGTCGGAGACCTGGCTGCGGACCGACAGCATCCCGCTGAAGGCCGCGATGGCGACGATGATGGCGGCCAGCGCGGCGGCGGCGGGAGCGAAGCGGAGAGCCTGCCCCGTGCGCCCGGGGGTGAAGATCCCGGTAGCGAAGAGGACCCGCCGGCGGACACGGGGTGGAGTACGGACGATCGGCACAGTAAGCGCGAGCGCGGCGGCCAGCCGCTTGGAGGATTCGACCATGGCCAGGCAGGTATCGCAGTCGCGCAGATGCGCAGCCATCTCGGCCTCGACATCGTGGTCGAGAACGCCAAGGGCGTACTCATCCGCCTGCTCCTGGGTTAGGCAATGGCGAGTCATGGACTTGTTAAACCCTGTCTTCGAGTGATCGCCGCAGCTTCTGCATGCCCAGACGGATCCGCGTCTTGACGGTCCCGAGCGGTTCGTGGAGGAGCGCGGAGATTTCCTGCTGGGTCAGTCCTCCAAAGTAGGCGAGTTCGAGGGCGACCTTTTGCTCGGCGGGCAATTCAGCGAGCGCCTTCCTCACGAGGGTCTGCTGCTCATGGAGTTGAGCGGCCCCGAGGGGGTCGTCGTCGCTGTTTGCCGGCACCTGGAGCGGCCGGTCGTCGTCTGTGGCTCCACCTGCGGCGACTTCTCTTTTCCTGCGGCGACCGCGGGAGCGAAGTTCATCCACCGCACGATTGCGGGTGACGCTCATGAGCCAGCTCATGAAGCGGCCGCGGTCGGCGATGAAGGCTTCAGGGCGGCGCCAGAGGCGAACGAAGACGTCCTGGGTGGTGTCTTCCGCCAGCTGGGTATCCCCGAGCACACGCAGTGAGGCCGAATACACGAGGTCGGCATAGCGGTCGTAGAGGACAGCGAAAGCGCATTCATCGCCTCCACTGACCGCGAGCATGAGAGCCTCGTCTGTCCACCGGAGCCGAGCTTCCCAGGTTTCGCCCGACCGACGGATGATCTCACCCGCCGTAGTTATGCTACGTACGCTGGAGCGATCTGGATTTGAATCCCACGTCATAGGATGTCCAGAGACGCATGATACACCGGGGACGCTGAGGCAACGCAGCCTTTACCAAGCGCTTTGAAGCAACATGCGTGTTTTCCGGACGATTACCACGGGGTGCTCAACACTGATAAGTACCCCAGCAAGGAGCACCTTACGTGCCGACTCGGTTTTTTCGGACAGGGGCCGCCGCAGTAGCAGCCATTGTCCTCATCGCGGGCGTTGCCTGTTCGGGCGGCGGAAGCAGCGATCGGTCAGAAACGTCTTCGCCGACGGCCGAAGCACAGGAGACTGCCACAGCGGCGCCACAGGCGAGCGCTCCCACCGCCACGGCCGCCGGGAACGAGCTTTCGGTGGCGGAACTCGTGAAACTCGCGGAGCCCTCCGTGGTGCGCATCGCAACGGACGGCGGCGTTGGGAGCGGGTTCGTCATCGCCGAGGATGGCTACATCATCACCAACAACCACGTGATCTCCACCGGCGGCGCGAACATCCTCGTGACCATGAGCGACGGGAGCGAGTACCGGGCGACAGTCATCGGCACGGACCCCCGGTCGGACCTTGCGCTCCTGAAGGTCGACGCCACGGGCCTGAAGGCACTCGGGCTCGCGAAACTGGCGAACGTGGTCATCGGGCAGGACGTTGTGGCGATCGGCTACGCACTCGACCTGACCGGTGGCGAGGGGCCGTCGTTTAGCGTGACGCGCGGGATTGTGAGCCAGAAGAACCGCGGGATCAACGAGAGCGGAATCCTCGGCGCAGTGCAGACAGACGCAGCTATCAACCACGGCAACAGTGGGGGGCCGCTCCTGAGCCTGCTTGGAGAGGTCGTCGGGGTGAACACGGCGCTTGCGCCCGACCGGACGACCGGTGGCGTGGCACAGGGCATCGGGTATGCGGTCGGCTCCGACACTGTGCAGGCGGTGTACGAGGAGTTGCGCGAGAACGGCCGGGTGAGCCGCGGCTACCTCGGCATCGGCGGCTTCGAGGCATTACGACCGGCGCAGGCGCGGGAACTTGGCATCCCTGAAGGTACCGGGGGCGTGTACCTGGGGCCGGCGAGCAACATCGATCCGGGAGGGCCGGCGGGCCAGGCGGGACTGCAGGCCGGGGACGTCATCATTCGAATCGGAGATACGACCGTCGTGACCGAGGCGGACCTCGCCGTGGCATTGATCAAGAACCACGCGGGCGAGACGGTCGAACTGGAAGTGTACCGGGGGGGCCAGAAGGTCACGCTGACGCTCACGCTGGGGACGCCGCCCGCCTGATCGGACGTCCCCCGCGGCACCGGACCGCGTGCGGCGGTAGTCTAAGCGGGTGACGCAGCGCATCGTCTCACTTGTCCCCAGCCTCACGGAGTTGGTCTGGTGGCTTGGCCGTGGCGATGCACTCGTTGGGCGGACGCGGTTCTGCACGGAGCCGCCCGAGCTTGCCGGCACCGTGCCCGCACTCGGAGGGACGAAGAACCCCAGGGTGGAACGCATCCTCGCGCTGGGGCCGGACCTCGTGCTCGCGAACAAAGAGGAGAACCGCCGGGAGGATGTCGGGGCACTGATCGACGCGGGCCTGGATGTCCTGCTGACGGACCCGAACACGGTCGACGAGGCCGTCGCGATGATCCTCCAGGTCGGCGAGCGCGTGGGGGCGACCGCGCGGGCCGAGCAACTGGCCGCCGACGTCAACGCGGCGCTGGAAGAAGGAAGCGCACGGGAGGTCCGCGTGTTCGTGGCAGTGTGGAAGAAGCCGTTGATGGGGCTGGGGTCTGAGACCTACGGCCATGACCTGCTCGAGCGTGTCGGGGCGACGAACG
>DATBWD010000201.1:0-2857 GCA_036515015.1 Tepidiformaceae bacterium | reverse complement strand
TGCATGACGACGTAGCCTTCGGCGATGGCCTCGCGGGCGGTGTCGTCCTTCGCCGAGACGTCGACCATGCGGGCCGCGCCCGATTCGTCGAGGTGGGAAAGCTTCGCCTGGTCGTCGGCGGTGGTCATTAGCGAGCGCCCTCCCGTGGCGAGCCGTGGTGCCTTCGCCACATGAGCGATTCATAGCCCCAGACCAGCGCATAGGCGAACCCGCCCACGAGCAGCCCTCCGGGGACGCCGAGCCACGGCGAGACCCATGTGTCCGAGGCGATGATGCCCGTCGCCGCCGCGGGCAAGAAGGCGATGAACGCTGCCCGCTTCCGTTCGGTTTCGAACCGTTCCCTCAACTGCGACTTCGCCCCGGCCATTGTCCCTAGGATATAGGTGTTAGGTGACAGGTGTTAGGTGCCAGGGGCGAGAGGCCAGAGGCGAGAGGCGAGAGGGTGTTAGGTGACAGGTGACGGGGATTGGGGTGGAACCTAAGCACCAAGCACTTGCCCCCGCGGGGGCGGGGAATCGGAAATCGAAAATCGTCAATCGAAAATAGATTGGGCCCGCCGAAGCGAGCCCGCATGTTCGTTACGCCGATGGGCGCCCGTTAGGTCAGGTCGTGGCCGTGGCCGTGCCCGCGCGTGTCTACGTCGCCTCGCGTCCCGAAGGGGGCGAAGCTGGCCCAGAACAGCATCGAAAGCACCAGCCCGATGAAGCCGACGACCATCAGGATGTAGCCGACCGCGACAATGTCGACGCCGGCGACCGTCGCGTCGACCGCGAACGCAAGGATTGCGCCCGCAGCGATGAGGAAGAGACTGAGACCTAGAGCCATGTGAGGACCTCCAATCATCTGTCCCACGAGTCATCCCGCGGGCAAATCAGTCACTTTCGACGGTACACAGTCGCGGGCTCCCCGGGAGAAACAGTTGCCGCCACGCACTATCAGTTCCATCGCATGCGAATGATTGCGAGAAAGGTGTAACACCTGTTGATGGCCACCGTTTTCAGCGGTCCGGGAGAACCAATAGGGGCCAGGTTGTACCCTGATCGGCATGACCGGCTACGCCTCGCTCGCTGACCTTCCCTATCGCCATGTCCTGCCCCAGAACACCGCCCTTTCGCCCGCGGGGCGGCTCTCGATCGGCGGCTGCGACGTGCGCGAACTGGCCGAGACCTTCGGGTCGCCCCTCTACGTGTTCGACGAAGCGGACTTTCGCGCCACCTGCCGGGAATTCCGCCGAGAATTCGAAAGCCGCTGGCCCGAAGTGCGCGTGGCCTATGCCGCGAAGGCGTTCCTCAGCCGGGGGCTGGCCCGCATCCTGGCCGAAGAAGGCCTCGGCATGGACGTGGTCAGCGCGGGCGAACTCCAGGCGGCGCGGGCGGCCGGCTTCCCATCGGCGAACGTCTACTTCCACGGCAACAACAAGCTCCCGGCCGAACTCTCCGAGGCGCTCGATGACGGCGGCATCGGACACGTCGTGGTCGACAACTTCTACGAACTCGAGACCCTCGACCGCCTGGCCGGCGAACGCGGCGTGAAGCAGACCATCCTCCTGCGCGTCTCGCCCAACGTCGACCCCCACACCCACGCGAAGACGACGACCGGCGTGCTCGACAGCAAGTTCGGGTTCGCCATCGCCACGGGCGACGCGGAGAAGGCGGTCGCGATGGCGATGAAGGCTTCGAACCTCGACCTCACGGGACTCCACGTCCACCTTGGCTCGCCGATCTTCGAACTCGAGCCGTTCGAGGAAGGCAGCCAGGTGATGTGCTCGTTCGCGGCCCAGATGGCCGACACGCACAACTTCGCGTTCCGGGAATACAGCCCCGGCGGCGGATTCGCCCTCGCCTACACCCGCGACCAGCGGCCGCCGTCCATCGCGACCTATGCCGAAACGCTCGCGCGGAGCCTCGAAGCCGGCCTCGAAAAGCACCACCTGCCGAAGCCGTCGCTCCACATCGAACCGGGCCGGGCGCTGGTGGGCCGCAGCATGGTCGCGGTCTACACCGTCGGCGCCCGCAAGGAGATCCCGGGCGTGCGCACCTACGTCTCCGTCGATGGCGGCATGGCCGACAACATTCGCCCCGCAATCTATGGCTCGAAGTACGAAGCGGTGCCGGTCGACCGTCCGCTGGCCGAACCAGAGGAGACGGTGACACTCGCGGGCAAGTACTGCGAGAGCGGCGACATCCTCATCAAGGACGCGATGGTGCCGCGCTTCCAGCCGGGCGAACTTGTCGCGCTGCCGGCGAGCGGCGCCTACAACCTCGCGATGAGCAGCAACTACAACATGGCGGTCCGCCCGCCCGTGGTCGCGGTGAAGGACGGGGCCGCCCGCCTCCTCGTCCGCCGCGAAACGGTCGAGGACCTGATGGCCCGCGACGTGCTGGACCAGGCGTGAAGACGCCGCCGGTGGTTGGCCGGCGGCGCTTCGTGTGATGGGGGGGCAAGAGCCCTACCAGAGATGCAGGGTGACGGGGAGGAGACGCAACAACCGCGGGATGTTCATCTGCGGCCGCCAGTTGTGCAGCCTCGTCGGCATGAGCCCCTCGGCCGTTTGCCGCGCGACGGCCGCATCGGTCCCCGCGAGCACGGCTGCGAATCGCTGCAAGCTCTGCGCCGAGGGGCTGCGCGGCGCGTCGGAGACGACGGGGCGGCCCGCCTGATTCGCGATCCTGAGCGCCCGGTCGTGCGGCACTTCCCATGAGATGTCGCGCCCGAGCGCGCGAGTGATCTCCTCCCGGGCGGGGGCGGCGGCCTGCGTCGTGTGGTTGAGGACGACGAGCACGTCCTCCTTGGGGAACTTCGAATAGTCCAGGTACTCGAGGACCAGGCCGGTGTTCTTGAGGCTTGCGAGTTCCGG
>DATBWD010000200.1:0-3914 GCA_036515015.1 Tepidiformaceae bacterium | reverse complement strand
CCGGAAGTCATCGACGTCGACGAGTTCGATTTCGGAAGGTTGAACAACAGTCATCAGTCACCACCCCCGGCGGCAGCGAGGTGGGCCACTGCCGTGAAGCCGGGTTGTATTTCGGTCACGTCGTGGTAGGCCCGCTCGATGCACTTCAGATTGGCGCTGATGGCGCTTTCGCCCTTGCGGCCGAAGTACTTCCGGAGGGAACGTTCAAGCGAGGCGAAAAGGCGCTCTTCGGTGACGCCGTGCTGTTCGACGTACGGCGTCACGCGGAGGAAGACGCCGAGGAGGGCGATGCCCTGCATCCGCTGGACAAGGTCCGGCTTGGGAGCCATTTCGCGGGCGATGGAAGCGGTATCGAGGGCGAAGACGCGGATGCCGCGCCGGTAGATCTCGGCCCGGGCCGCGGCGGGGACGAACCGCTCCCAGACATCCCGGGAATCGGGCGGGGTCTGGAGGAAGAGCGTGCCACCGTCACGCAGACCCGCGAGGGGGTTGCCCATGTGGAAGGCGTTCGGCGTGTGGACGCAGACGAAGTCGACGGCGGCAAGTTCACAGTGCGTGCGGACCGTGTCTTCGGAGAAGGCGAGGTAGTACTCAGTCGGAAGGCCCTTCTTTTCGCCGCCGTACTTCGAAAACGCCTGGACATGGCCGCCGAAGAGGTCCTGGACGACCGTCGCGAGCACCTTGTTTGTGGTGTTCGTGCCCCAGCCACCGACCGAGTGGCCACGAATGGCGAACTGGCGCGAGTCGCGGCCAACCGGCTCGGAGGCGCGGAGGGCGTCGGGGTGCTGGATGCCGGTCACGAAGCGATCGCGGGGGGCGCGCGAAACGAGGTTTTCGAAGACGGCGATAAGGTCGCCGACGGTGACATCGCGCCCGCCGAGGCCGGCCGAGCCGCCGACAACGGCGACGTTCGCGGCCGCATCGACGAGCGACGCCTTCACTTCGAGCGCGAGGGGGTTCGACTGCATGGTCGGCATGTCCATGCGCTCGACCACCGCGATGGCCTTCTTGCCAGCGAGGGCGGCGGCGACGGCGGCGCCGGGGAACGGGCGGAACGTCCGGACGTTCAACAGTCCGACCTTCCAGTCGCGCTGTGCCCGGAGCCAGTCGACGGCAACTTCGGCCGTTTCCATGAGAGAGCCGAGGCCGACGAGGACGTAGTCGGCGTCGTCGAGGCGGTAGCCTTCGACGGCCTGGTAGTGGCGGCCGGTGAGTTCGCCGTAGCTGCTCATCGCCGATTCGACGGCCGGCTGGACGAGGTCGTAGAAGGAGCGCTGGGCGATCTTGCCTTTCATGTAGCTGTCGTGGTTCTGGACGACGCCGCTCATGAGCCCCTCGGATGGGTCAAAGAGGCTCCGGATGCGGTCCGCCGGTGCGCCGACGAATTCGGCCATCAGTTCGGGTTCGGGCTGGCAGACGTCCTGCACGGTGTGGGTCGTGATGAAGCCGTCCTGGACGGTGAAGAAGGGCGTGTAGCTTTCCTCGGCGACACGCCTGGCAATGAGCGCCATGTCGGCGGCTTCCTGGGCGTTGCGGGCGAAGAGCATCCCCCAGCCGGTGTCGGCGACGGACATGGCATCGTCGTGGCCGCCATGGACGTTGAGCGAATGGGAGGTGAGAGCCCGGGCGCCGATGTGGAAGACGGCCGGGAGGCGCTTGCCGGAAATCGTGTAGAGGACCTCTTTCATGAGGACGAGGCCCTGCCCCGAGGTGAAGTTGGCGACGCGGCCCCCTGCCAGCGCGAACCCCTCGCAGGCCGAGGCGGAGCTATGTTCGGACTCAGGCTCGAGGAAGACCAGGCGGTCGCCCCAGAGGTTGGTGTCGCCGGCGGCGACGGAGCGCTCGTAGGCCTCGCCCATGGGGGTGGAAGGGGTGATGGGGTAGGCGCAGGCGCCCTGGCTGATGTGCGTCTCCACCCAGGCGACGGCGGTCGAGCCGTCCATGACGGTCGGGACCCCCGGGTATCGCGGCTCTGGTTTGCTTTCCACGCTGCCCCTCCGGACTCGAGCTGCTGTCTTTGCTGCTGTCTTTAAGGGTAGGAGTTGGCCAATAAGCTGGTAGTCCCAACAGGCTATTGATGCCGATTAATCCATACGTCAGGCTGATGGGAATACAGGTTTAGCCTATGGCAACTCAATAGTAGCGATAGACGAGAGCGTGATAGGCGCCACGACGGCGGTGAGGCGCGCCGCTATTGGAACACCCCGGCCATGTATTTATGTCGCAGCACGTGGTCAACCTGAATCTACGTATGATCTGGATCATCAGGGCCGCCCCGGCCCGCTGCTAGTGTCCGGACACATCCCAAACAGTTCGAGGGAGAGTATCTATGTGCCGGATGTGCGACAGCCTGGGCGGGGGAGGTACCTGGTACCTCGACCCCAAGAACTACTCCAACCGGATGTACAAGCTCCGGGAGCCGGGCAAGCGCCCGACGGAGCAACTCGGCAACAGCCCTAACGCCGGGGCCAGTCAAAACGCCGGCCTGGGCCTCGCCGCGGCCATCGAGGCGAAGGCCAACGGCGAGCTCGACACCTTCAACACGATCATCGGCGACATGAACCGCCGGGCGCTCATGCGGCCGGGGGGCCAGGTGGTGCCGCTCCACGAGGTCTTCGAAGTGCTCGACATGGGCATGCCCGTGGCCGCGATGATGTGCATCTGCCGCAAGAACACCCGCGCCTGTGAGGAGTGCAGCCTGAGCGAGTACTCCTGCATGGGACTCGGCACGGGCATGTTCAAGTGGGAACGCTGGCCCGAGCGCTACCGCGGCGGGGTCGAGTTCCTCTCGACCAAGCAGGCGAAGGAATGGGTCGAGTACTGGGACAAGAAGGGCATGATGCACATGCTCATGCAGGAGGGCGGCGACTTCATCGGCGGCCTCTGCAACTGCGACTACCCGGACTGCGGCCCGATCCGCCAGCGGATCGACTACGGCCTCTACGCCCAACTGGTGAAGAGCGAGTACGTCCTCTGGGTGGACTGGGACAAGTGCAACGGCTGCGGCGACTGCCTGGGCCGCTGCCACTTCAACGCCCTCAAGTTCGAGGTGACGATGGAGAAGGCCCACATCGACCAGTTCAACTGTTTCGGCTGCGGCCTCTGCGAGACCGCCTGCCCCCGCGACGCCATCTCCTATCGCGACCGGAAGAAAATCCCCGGCCTCGCGAACGTCTGGTAGGCAGCCATGTATCCACTCGTTGCGCCAACCATCAAGATCGACCAGCAGCGCTGCCTCACGCCGTTCGCCTGCAAGCGCTGCATCCAGGCCTGCCCGACGGCCGTCTTCGCGGTCTTCGAAACGAAGATGGCGCGCATGGAGGAGACCGACAAGTACGAGCCGGGCAACTACCGCCTGCGCGTCGCCTACCGCGACCACTGCACCGGCTGCAACATCTGCGTCGAGGTCTGCCCCGAAGACGCCCTCACCGTCCAGATGCCCTCGGGGGTGCCGGCATGACCGCCACACGCGAACGCGAACGGGTCGTCCTCCCCAAGGACTGGACCTTCGACCTCTCCGAAGAGATGGTCGACCGGATCAAGGACGAGTTCGACCCGGACGCGGCGGTCGAGCAACTCGCCGCCCGGATCGAGGGTAAGCCGCTCGACGAAGCCGAGGCCATCGCCCGCGCCTTCTTCGCCGACTACGGCACGCGCTGGATGGGCAGGACGCTGGAACTGGGCGAGCAGTATGCCGACCGCACCTACCAGGTGCTGAGGGCCGCCGCCGAGAAGACCGGGGAAATGGCCTTCCCCTTCATCCCCGAGCGGTTCGTGGAGATCGCCTACCTGAGCACCCAGCCGATCTACTCCCTGCCGATCGTGGAGAACACGCGGACGGCCTTCCGCTACAAGATGGTCTTCTGCGGGACGCACGAGTCGCTGCGTGACCGCTGTGGTGGGGACCTGGCGGA
>DATBWD010000199.1:0-4954 GCA_036515015.1 Tepidiformaceae bacterium | reverse complement strand
CCTCCTCTCCCGCCGCTTCCGCATCATCGTCATGGATGCCCGCGGCGCCGGCGACAGCGGCCGCCCCGGCGACGGCTACACCATCCCCCAGTACGCCGCCGATATCATCGGCATGGCCGACCACCTTGGCCTCGACCGGTTCACCTACGTCGGACACAGCATGGGCGGCGTCATCGGCATGGAACTCGGCCTCGAATACCCACAGCGCCTCGAAAAACTCGTCCTTGTCGCCCCTGCCCCCGCCGACGGCATCGATGTCCCCCCGTCCTACCGCGAACGCGCCGTCGCTCTTCGCGCCAGGGGCGACCGCGAGACACTCTTCCGCGAACGCAAGGCCCTTTCCGCGCGCGAGCGCCCCGACGAGGCTCACATGCGCTCGGTCGAACGCGCGCTCTCCGTCTCCGACGGCCACTACGACGACTCGTGGGACGCGATGGTCGACTACCACAGGGGCGACGACCTCACGCGCATCTCGACCCCAACGCTGGTCATCGCCGGCGCCGCCGACGGCCTGCTGCCCTCGAACCTCAAGGACTTCCAGCGCCTGCCCAATGCGACGCTCCATGTCTTCAGCCGTGTCAGCCACGGCATTCCATACGAGGTCCCGGAGGCCTTTACCGAAGTCCTCGTCGACTTCCTCGATAACTCCGTCGTTACCGCGGCCACCCTGCAGGCGGCCCTCATGGCCTCCGCGCGTAGCTAAACGGTTACCGCCCCTCCCTCCAGCGGGCCGCGGCCTGTAGGCTGAGGGCATGGACCCCCGCGCGCGGCCACAACACGACCCGGACGACGACACCGGCCGCGAAGAGCCATCGCCGCCCGCTGGCGAAGCCCCCGGCCTCCTGCCCCCGCCCCGGAAGGAGTGGCAGGGTTGGGCGCCCCAACGCCCGTCCGGCGTGGAGCCGCGTCCGAATGTCCTCCGCCCCGCGCCCCGCGCCGCCAATCGTCCGGCACTCAGGGAGGGCCCGCCCGCTGAAAACTCGCCTGCGCCCGTGGGCGATGGACTCCTGCCTGCTGTTGGTCTGGCGCCGGAGCTTCGACGCGAGCACTCCCGCAACCGTACCCGGGAGGTCGTCGAAACCGCCCTCCTTGCCATCCTCGTCTTCCTTGTTGTCCGCGCCAGTTTCCAGAACTTCCGCGTCCAGGGCCACTCGATGTACCCCAACCTTCACGACGGCGAACTGGTCGTCGTCAGCCCGCTCCTCTACAAACGCATCGACACCGGCGCCCTCAGCGACTTCCTTCCCTTTGTCGAACTCCGCGACGGGCAGCGCGAGGTGTTCACGTCGCCCTCCCGCGGAGACATCGTCGTCTTTCATTCCCCCGGCCAGCAGCGAGCCGACCTTGTGAAGCGGATCATCGGGCTCCCAGGCGAGACGGTCCAGATCGTCAACGGCGCCGTCTACATCGATGACCATCGGCTCGACGAGCCCTACATCACCGAATCGTGGAGTGGCGACCTCCCCCAGACCTTCATCCCCGACGACTACTACTTCGTGCTCGGCGACAACCGCAACAACAGTGAGGACAGTCGCAGCCCCCGCGTCGGCCTCGTTGCCCGCAATCAGATCATCGGGAAGGCGCTGTTCAGATGGTGGCCGCCGGACAGCGTCGGCCGCCCGTCACAGGCTCCCGGCGAACTCACCGACGATCCACCCCCTCCGCCCCGATCTCCCCGGTCGTTGCCGTCCCCTGCTGCTCCAGGATCTCGGTAAGCTTCTCTACCTGCTCGCGCAGTGCCCGCAACTCCTCTGCCTGCACCCTGTCCAGCTCCTTCTTACCCGTTCCACCCAACAGGAAAACGGCCAATGTCGCCGTGATGTAGCCGATGACTGCCAACCCGAAGATGCGGAGCATCAACGCCAGGACGCGCGCTTCGTAGGTCACCGGCTCCAGCGGCGAATTCACCGTGGTGATGATCGTTGCCGCCCACCAGATTGCGTCTCCGAACGAGGTGATATTAGCGCCGGAGTGCCCGCGCTCGAGGTAGTACACCGCAGCCGCCGAGGTCACCGTCACCACGACCGCGAGCACCGCGAGGTAGCCGAACCGGTTCTCCGCCAGGTAGCTCCCCATGGCCCGTCTCGCCCGGTTCAGCACCGTCAGCGAGCGGGCCGCGTTCAATCCTCGAAGTGCCCTCGCCCCGCGCAGCACCCGCACCGCCTGCACCACTCGGAACACGCGTAGCGCGGGTATCGCCACCGAAACCGCCACGAGCCAGTTCTTCCTGAGATAACGCCTCTTCGATGGCGCCAGCGACAGTTCCACAAGGAACGTCGCCAAAAAGATTGCCCAGATGACCGTCTGGATGGTCACGGCTCGCCTCGCCCAGGCGTCCGTCGTCTCTCGCGTGAACTCGACGATCAGCAGCAGGAGGCTGATGACGGCCAGCACCGCCAGCGCGATGTCGAACGCCGAGGTGGCCAGTTCCTGCACTCGCCAGCGACGCTCGTCCTCCGGGTTGATCTCCTCGGGCGGCACCCCGGCCCGTCCACTCGCGGTTCGTTCTTGCACCATGTCGAGTTGTGGCTCCCCCTTGCGGCCCCGTTTTCAGTCTAGTGCGAGAGTCAGGAATCGGGCCTTGCGCCCGCATCTACGGCTCATCCGTCTGATCAATTCGTTTCACGTAGCCTCGCCAGCAGGTACCATCGACAGGTGGAAATCATCTGGCTTGGTCGAAACTGCTTCCGCCTCAAGGGCCGCGACGGCGCCGTCATCACGGACCCCTGCCCGCCTTCGAGCGGCTACCGCATCGGCAAGCAGCCCGCCGACATTGTCACGCTCAGCCTTCGCGACGACCCCGGCTACAGCCACGTCGAGGGTGTTGCCCCCGGCGCTCGCGTCCTCGATGCCCCCGGCGAATACGAGGTGGGCGGCATACTCGTGACCGGCATCGCCGTCTCCCGCACGAGCGACTCACGGACCATCGCCTTCGTCGTCGAAATCGATGGCATCCGCATCTGCCACCTGGGCCTCGCCACCAATCCGCCCACCGCCCCCGTCCTCGAAGAACTCGGCAAGGTCGATATCCTGCTCATCCCAGTGGGCGGCCTCAATGCTTTCAGTGGCGCCGCCGCTCAGGACGTCATGACCACCATCGACCCCGGCATCGCCATCCCGATGAACTACAAGACCAGCGTCGAAAAGCTCGAACTCGATGGCGTCGACCGCTTCCTCCGGGAGACTGGCTCCAAGACCGAGCCCGTTCCCCGGCTCAGCGTCACTCGCAGCCAGGTGCCGTCCGATCTGACCCTGGTGGTCCTCGAACCGCGCCAGTAGGCTCCCGCTAGCTGCGCGTCAGGTCCCCGTAGGCTCCCGGCCGCCTGTCACGGACGGCGTTGGTCCCCGGCGCCATGTCCTTCCAGCGCGCCATCGCCTTGTTCACCTGCGCGGCCATGGCCACGCCCGTGCCGCGCGGCACCAGCGTCAACGGCGCTCCTGACGGGTTCGTGATGAGGCCCCCGTCCGGCCACGCGACCGCCAGGTACACCCGATTCTCGTCGCTGCGGCAGCGCGCAATGCGCTCCGACATTTCATCGGGCTCGAACACGCTCCACGCGATGATGTCCGCCCCTTCCAGGGTGAGACACCGGGCGACCTCAGGCACGAGCCCTTCGTCCCCGCACATCACGCCCAGCTTTCCCGCCGGCGTTTCGATGAGTGGCGCATTCGTCTCCCCCAGGAGCAGCCCCCGCCCGTGTGTCGCCTGGTGCTCGAACGTCGCCTCTGGCGTCACCACCACGACGCTCTGCTGGGCGGCGCATCCGTCCGTCGCCACAGCGAAGACGAGCGTCCCTCCTGCGGCCCTCACGACGTTCTCGATCAGCGCGAGGTCGACCTGCCAGCCCTCCACCGCCTGCATCCCGCCGAACACCACCACGTCCGCATCCTGCCGCCGCAGCGACTCGTACCGCGCCGCTAACGCAGTCGCCTCGAAGCTGCCGTCCCCCGGCGCCACGGCCACACGGTGATTCTCGCGCGCCGGCACCAGCGGTTCTTCGAGCAGCGCCATCACCGGCAACGATTCCGTCGACTCGACCAGCCTGCCGTAGAGCGCCGGTCGCCGCGGCACGGTCTCCACCGCCATCGGCTCGATCTCGAAGGTCACCACCGCGTCTCCGCTGCTCGGCGCACACACCCGCACCACGCCCTCGGGGTCGATGACGCAAGACCTGCCCGCATAGATGATCGAACCGTCTTCCGGCCCCCATTTGTCTGCGGCCGCGACCCATACGCCGTTCTCGAACGCCCTCGCCGGCATCAGGTACTCGCACTGAGTCGTCGATAGCTCCTCCACCGTGCGCGCGTAGCTGACCCACGCAGTCAGATCGAGGATCAGTTCCGCACCGTTCACTGCCAGCGACCGGGCAATCTCCGGCTGCCTCCCGTCGGCACAGATGAGCACCCCGAACTTCACGAACCCCGTGTCGAACACCGGGAATCGGCCGCCTGGTTCGAACCAGTTGTTGTCGAAATGCCAGAGAAACGTCTTGTCGTACTGCCCGCGAATCTCCCCGTCCGGCCCGAATACCACCCCGCTGTTCGTGACCCTTCCGGGCCCCGCCGGCACCGCCATCCCTGCCGCCAGCCAGTAGCCGTACTGCCGCGCCTTTGCGCCGAACAGCGCCGTCACTTCCGCGAATGGGCGCACGCCTTCACGTCCGTAGGGATTCGCGTCCTTCAGGTAGTAGGCCGGGTACGCACACTCCGGCAGCCCGACCAGCCGTGCCCCGGCCCGCCCCGCCTCGTCGAGCGCGCGCAGCAGGTTCTGCAGGTTCTCTTCGGCGTCTTCGATATCGAACGCCCGGACCTGGCAGCAGGCAACGGTGAACGGCTCCATCGCTCTAAGCCTACAGCGTGGTCCTGCCCCCACGCACCGCCACGCGGAAATGGAGCCACCAGCGAGGCCTTGCTACACTTGTTAGTGGAGAGGTGTCCGAGTGGTTTATGGTGC
>DATBWD010000198.1:0-7607 GCA_036515015.1 Tepidiformaceae bacterium | reverse complement strand
GTCGAGGCCAACCCCCACCTCCGCCGCCACGCCCCCCTCTTCGGCGAGCCCAACGAGGAGATCCTCTGCGGCCTCCTCGGCCTCCCCGCATCCGAACTCCCCTCCCTCGAGTCCGCCGGCATCATCGGCACCCAGCCCATCAACCCCACCGTCGGATGAGTGCTTGGTGCTTGGTCCTGAGTGCTTAGTACCCACCCCACTAAGCACCAAGCACCAAGCACCAAGCACTTAACATGGTTCCCATGCCCGGCCAAATCCTCCTCGGCACCGCCTCCTGGACTGACAAGCCGCTCATCGAAAGCGGCCGCTTCTACCCCGAGTCCGCTCGCACCCCCGAAGAACGCCTCCGCTACTACGCCTCCCAGTTCCCGCTCGTCGAAGCCGACACCACCTACTACGGCCTCCCGCAGCAATCCATGGTCCAGAACTGGGCGGAACGCACTCCCGACGGCTTCACCTTCGATGTCAAGGCCTACTCGCTCTTCACCGAGCACCCCGCGCCCGTCCAGCGCCTGCCCAAAGACATCCAGCAGATGCTTCCGAAGAACCTCGCGAGCGTGCGCAATCTCTACCGCAAGGACGCGCCGCCCGACATCATCGACGCCTGCTGGTCCACCTTTATCGATGGCGTCCTGCCCCTGCACGATCGGGGCAAACTCGGCGTCGTCGTGTTCCAGTTCCCGAAGTGGGTCTTCCCCAACCGCCGCACCTGGGACTACTTCGAAGAGATCCGCCACCGCCTGGGCCCCTATCGCGCCGCCTTCGAGTTCCGCAACGATGTCTGGATGCGCGCCGACAACCGCGAAGACACCCTCGCCCGTCTCGGCGACCTGGGCTTCACCTACATTTGCGTCGATGAGCCGCAGGGCTTCTCCTCGTCCGTCCCCCCGGTCGTCGCCGCGACGACCGACATCGGATTCGTCCGCTTCCACGGCCGCAACCGCCAGACCTGGGAGAAGCGCACGAAGACCTCTTCCGAGCGCTTCGACTACTGGTACAAACCCGAAGAGTTCGACGAATGGCTCCCCGGCTTCCGCGACCTGGCGTCGAACACGCGCGAGGTCCACGCCGTCATGAACACCAACAACTACGACCAGGGCCCGGAAAACCTCCGCCGCCTCGGCGAACGTCTCCGGGCCGCCGGCCTTCCGCTCAAATCACCCTGAGTCCTCAGTCCTCAGTCCTCGGTCCTGAGTCCTACCGCACGAGCCGGTAGAACCGGAACAGGTCGTGCTCCAGTGGCAGGCACTCCACGTCGCGGAACCCCGCCTCCAGCGCATAGCCGCGGAAGGTTGAGGGCCGCATCACCGTTCCCGTCGCCTTCGATGGCTGGGTCGACATCCCGTCCGGCAGGCAGACCATCAGGCTGAAGCAGTACAGCATCCGCTCAATCGGGTCGCCGATGTTCCCGAACTCCTCGGCCACGCGCTCGTCCATCACGATGATCGTGCCGTCGGGCTTCGCCAGCCGCCCCATCGTCTTCAGCACGCTCACCGGATCCGGCATGTCGTGGACGCACTCGAACGCGCAGACAAGATCGTACTGCCCTTCGATCGCCGGGTCGCCGGCGTCGCGATGGTGGGCTCTCACGCGGTCGCTCAGGCTGGCCTCGCTGATGTTGCGATTCGCCAGCTCCACGCTTGGCAGGTCGATGTCGTAGCCGTCGACGCTGAGGCCGGGGAAGGCCTGCGCCAGCGCGATCATGGCCCAGCCGCCGCCAAAGCCGATTTCCGCCGCCCGGGCGCCCGGGCGCCGTAGCGCGTCATCCACTCCCCAGACCTGGGTCAGGTAGTCCGGCACCAGGCTGGTCAGGAAGAACGGCCTGTTGAAGTCGGCCTGGCCGGTCCGGGCTTCGTCGCCGTACTGCTCCCAGGAAACGCCTCCGCCCGTGCGGAACGCCTCGAGGAGCTGCGGCGCCTGTCGAATGATGCCCGCGATGAAACGGCCGACCGGCGCAACGTAGAGCGGGCTCTCGCTGTCGATAAGTACCAGTTCGTAGCCCGCCGGCAAGCGGTAACGTCGCTCGTCCGCCGGTGCCGAAACATCGTCCACCGTGATGAAGCCCGCCGTCGTCTGCTGCTCCAGCAGTTCGCGCGCATAGCGCGGGTGGATCCCGATGGCCTCGGCCAATCGCGGCGCGGTCATCCCGCCGTTCGCCGCGAGTGCCTTGTAAAGACCCAGTTGTTCGCCGAGATAAATAGAAAAGACCTCCATCCCGGCGATGGTCGATTCAAACAGCCGGCCCGAAAGCTCTTCGGGCGTGGCGATGGTGGGTCGCAGTCTTGTTTCCGTTGTCATGGTCCCTTACTTCTCCTTTGGTGGCAGCGAGAAATGAGACGCCGGCAGACCGCTCCAGCGCTTCCGACGTCCCGCACGGCAGGGGCAAGGATAGGATTCTCACTAGTAACTTGGAATCCCTCTTTAGATGGATCTTCTCCTCCCCCGCGCGGCTGCCTTTCCCTCCGGCCGCCCCTTCCCGTAAGGTTGTGGAGTGAAATCCCTTCTCCTCGGCGCTGGAGTCCGTTGCTCCTGTCGACCGGGGTCCTGTCGCTAACGGGACCCCGCCGGTTGCACCACGTCCACGCCTGAAGGGAGGTTCCCCCACATGTCTCTCCTTGCTGAAATTCGCGACGACATCCGCGCCACCCTCGAACGCGACCCCGCGGCCCGGAGCAGCGCCGAAGTCGTCCTGTTCTATCCCGGCTTCCACGCGCGCGTGGCCCACCGCCTCGCCCACGCCCTCCATCGGCGCGGCCTGCCGCTCATCCCTCGCGGCATCATGCACGTCGCCCGCTTCCTCACCGGCATCGAAATCCACCCCGGCGCCACCATCGGCCCCCGGCTGTTCATCGACCACGGCATGGGCATCGTCGTCGGCGAAACCGCCGAAATCGGCGCTGATGTCACCCTCCTCCAGGGCGTCACCCTCGGCGGCACGAGCACCCGCCGCGAAAAGCGTCACCCCACCGTGAAAGATGGCGTCGTCGTCAGCGCCGGGGCCAAGATCATCGGCGCAGTGGTCATCGGCGAGAACTCCCGTATCGGTGCCGGCTCGGTCGTCGTCACCAATGTCCCGCCCAATGCCACCGTCGTGGGCGTCCCCGGCCACATCGTCGCCTTCCGCGACGAATCGAACGGCGTCATCCAGCGTCTGCCCGACCCCGAGTGGGAGCGCCTCAACGAACTCGACCGCAAGGTGCAGGAACTCCACGACCTTGTCGCCCACCTCGAAGAACATCTCGGCGAACTGCACGAAGGCCACCACAATGGCGAAGACGCAGTCCCCGCCGTGCACAGGAAGGAAGACTGAGGCCCGCCGCGGTCACGGTCCGCGCCGGATACGACGATGCAGCTCCACGACACTCTTTCGAACCAGAAGACTCCCCTCCAGCCCCTCGCCGATGACGGCGTCGTCCGGCTCTACGTCTGCGGAGTCACGCCCTACGCCGAAAGCCACGTCGGCCACGCGCTCCACGCCATCGTCTTCGACGTGCTCCGGCGCTACCTCGAGTGGCGCGGCCACAGCGTCCGCCACGTCCAAAATTTCACCGACATCGATGACAAACTCATCGAGCGCTCGAACCGCCTCGGCGTCTCCATGTTCGAATTGGCCGAAGAGAACATCACCGCCTACATGCGCCAGCTTCACGAGATGAACGTCATGCCGGCGACGGTCTACCCGCGCGTGACCGAAATGGTGCCCGATATCATCCGCATGATTGAGGGGCTCATCGAAAAGGGCTTCGCCTACGCCTCCGGTGGCGACGTCTACTACCGCGTTCGCAGCAAGGATGACTACGGAAAACTGTCCCACCGTCGCATCGACGACCTCCTCAGTGGCGCCCGCATCGATCCCACGGAACTGAAGGACGACCCCCTCGACTTCGCCCTCTGGAAGGCCGCGAAGCCCGGCGAGCCCGCCTGGGAGAGCCCGTGGGGACAGGGCCGGCCCGGCTGGCACATCGAATGCTCCGCCATGGCCTACCACGCCCTCGGCGAGCAGATCGACGTCCACGGCGGCGGGATGGACCTCATCTTCCCCCACCACGAAAACGAAATCGCCCAGACCGAAGGCTTCACCGGCAAACCGCCCTTCGCCCGTATCTGGATGCATAACGCGCTCCTCCAGCTCGGCCAGGAAAAAATGTCCAAGTCGATCGGCAACCTCGTGACCATCCACGAGGCGCTCGAACAGTACGGCCCCGACGCGCTCCGCATCTTCGTCGTCACGAGCCACTACCGCAGCCCCGTGACCTACAGTGACGAGGCCCTCGAAGCCGCGAAGGCCGGCGCCGAACGCCTCCGCGCCGCCGCCTTCGTCGAAAGCCCCTCGGGCGAATCCGCCGGCGATGGCTCCGACGCCCGCGCCCGCTTCGAGCAGGCCATGGACGACGACCTCAACACACCTCGCGCTCTCGCCGCCCTCTTCGACCTCGCCCGCGAGATCAACCGCTGCCGCGACGAAGGCAAGGACGTCTCGAACCTCCAGGCGACGCTCCGGGAACTGGCCGGCGTCCTCGGTCTCACGCTCTCGGCCGCCGGGTCGAAGAAACAGGAAGCCGCTCCCTTCATCGACCTGCTCGTGACCCTCCGCTCGGAACTCCGGGCGGCCAAGCAGTGGGCCCTCGCCGACCGCGTCCGCGACAGCCTCGCCGAACTCGGCGTCGAACTGAAGGACACCCCCGAAGGCACCACCTGGTCCGCGAGTTAGGGAACGAGCAACTGCCCTCCTGCCGTGTCAATCCCAGCTGTCAGGCGGCCGGAATCTCGTGTAGCCCCCGGACGCTCTCATCTCTCGGATCTGCCAGATTGCGCCGACAGTGAACACCAGCCAGCCCACTATTACAGCGCCTGCAATCACGCGCCCGGTCCATCCTTCGAGCAGCCATAGAGCGACTCCAATGATCCCAGCTGCGATAATCGCAACGACTGGTAACAGCGCTATCAGGCCGCTCCCGGCTCTGCCGGGGAGGGAATCGACATCCCAAACTGGCGTCTCGTAGAGGGAGTCGATGTCAAATAGAGGCTCGCGCTCTCCTTCCATCGGTTCGCCGCCGGCGTCTTGCTCGTTCGCCATCACTGCTCGTTCGTCGACGCAATATAGTCGCAGTCCGTAATCACTGTCGATCGGGCGAGGACTGTCAGAGGCGCGTCCCTACCGCAGCGTTATACCCCCATCCACCGAGATGACCTGCCCCGTGATGTTCCGTGCGTCGTCGCTCGCGAGGAACGCCGCCAGCTTCCCGATGTCCTCCGGCGTCTGCTCGCGGCCCATCGGCACCGAGTCCTTCACGATGCGCAAAAAGATGTCCCGCGGCTCCATCCCTGCCATAGCCGGGACGCTCATCCCGAGCCCCGTCGCCATCCCTTCCCAGACCCGGGTCCAGAGCAACCCCGGGCAGATCGCGTTCACCCGGACGTCCGAAGGCCCCAGTTCGAGCGCCATGCTCTTCGTCAGCGAAATGACACCGGCCTTCGCGGCCGCGTAAGCAGGGAGTGTCGGCGTCGCGCCCAGCCCGGCGATCGACGAAATGTTCACGATCGAACTGCCCGGCCGCTGCTGCAGGTGCGGGATGGCCGCCTTCGACGTGAGGAACGTCGACCGCAGGTTCTGCGCCAGTTGCAGATCCCACTCCTGCTGGCTCAGCGCCGTTGCCCGTCGTCCATAGTTCTCGTAGACCTTGTCATCGCCGGTCACCGGCCCGCGCCCCGCTCCCGCGTTGTTCACCACAATGTCCAGGCCGCCGAAGTGCGAGGCCACCCGCTCCACGGCCTTCTGCACATCGCCTTCCTCCACCACATCGGAACGAAGACCAATCGCGTTGCCGCCGAGGGTCGACGCCGTCCGCTCCGCCTGGTCGCCATCGAGATCCAGGATCGCGAGCGTCGCTCCTTCTTCCGCCAGGCAGCGGGCAATCCCCTCGCCAATACCCCGCGCCCCGCCGGTCACAATCGCAACTTTTCCCGACAACCGCATTTTTGTTCGCTCCTTCAGCGGGCCTCATGGCCACCTGCCAAAGATAACCACAGCCACGGAACCTGTCCCGAATTCAGGAAAATCCGTTGCGACGCGTTTGTTAGCAGAACAGAAACGCATGAGATTCGAGCCGAATTCGCCCCGGCGTAGCGTGAAATCAACACGACAAGCCCGGAAACCCGGGCGAGGAGGGGTCTGACTCATGGCTAGAGAAGTCACCCGCACAGGGCGTGCATACGAATATGAGCGGCACGACGCTGCTCGGAATACCGAGCGCACATTCGCCTGGGTCTTCGCTATTTTGGCTGTCACGCTCGGCGTGATCGGCCTCCTGCGAGGCTTCGGCATCCTCTTCGGAAGCGATGTCGCGGCCGAAGACGCCGTCGGCGCCGGCGCCCAGGGCATGGTCAACTGGCACGCCGGCCTGCTCTGGATGCTCCCGGCCATCGCCTCCGCATTCGTAGCCGTCGCGCTCAACTTCACCGAGTTCAACCACCCCGGCGAACTGCGTGATAGCGGCGAGGAGAAGCTCTTCAAGACCGGCGCCATGCTTTCCTACGTCCTCATGGCGGGTGCGATTGCGGCCGGCGTCCTTGCCCTGCTCATCGGCTTCGATGTCTTCGACCGCGGCAACATCCCCGGGGATGGTTTCCTCTGGGGCGTGGCAGCAATCATTTCCGGTGGCGCCTCCATTGCTCCTCGCATGGCCGGCCATCGCGCCACCGTGGCCGACGAAGACTACATCGTGCGAATCGTCGAAGACCGCGTGGCCGCCACCGGTACGGCACGCACCACCACGACTCGACCGGTCACGGACCAGCCTGGCGACCGCATTCGGTAAGACGGTCCCAGCTGTCCACCACCTGGAAAGGCTCCGCTATGCGGGGCCTTTTCAACGTTCGGGGCCGGTCAAGCCCGCCAATCTCCTGGTTCCCCGTGAGCACGCCACTGCGTACGATGGCGCTAGCTCACGTGGAGAGTGGCTTGGTGTTGGAGAAGTGGCGGAGAGGGCGCCGGGTGCGGCGTATCGTCCGGGAAATGGCCGAGGCTCGCCGCGCCGGCCGCGGCGTCTACATCCGCGAATGGAAAATCGAGGACGACTCCCGCGAGTCGTTCGCTGATGAAGTGCTCAACTGGTGCCGCGTCACCCTCGGCACCTGCCGGCGCCCCTTCGGGATCGACCACTTCGATGTGTCCATCGCCGTCGCCGTCGGTGGCGTGGCCATCCAGAGCCTTCAGTACGACAGGCGCCGCCCCCAGGAACTCTACGGCGACTCATCGCTGATCACCGACATGGCTTCCGTGATAGCCGCCAGCCTCGCCGACGCGGGCTCGGGGGCCGTCCACATCGCGGCCGCCCTCTTTTCCTGGGGCGACGCGGCCCACGCCGCTCTCCCGGCCGACTAGGCGCTACCGCCCGCTACACCGCCTCCAGCAAAATCGCGTCACCCTGCCCCGTACCCGAGCAGATACCTGCGATGCCGAACCCGCCGCCCAGTTCCTGTAACTGGTAGGCCACCGTCATCGCCAGCCGCGCCCCGCTCGCCCCGATCGGGTGTCCCATCGCCACTGCCCCGCCCATCCGGTTCACCCGCTCGGTGTCCCAGTTCAGTTCCTGCCCGCAGATGAG
>DATBWD010000197.1:0-2225 GCA_036515015.1 Tepidiformaceae bacterium | reverse complement strand
AGCGCCTGGAGGCCGTGCTCGAAGCCTATGCGCTCATCGTCCAGGAGTACCACGGGACCGATGTCGCCGCGGCGGTGCACCACGGCGACCACGTCGTCCTCGCGGAGCACCAGTTACGCCGCCTTGTGCGCGATCGCCTGGCCGAAGCCGCCGCAGCCGGCGAGGTGCGCTCCGACATTTCTCCCGAAGAACTGACCACCTACTGCATCCACGCGCTGTCGGCGGCGAGCCGGCTCCCCTCGCCGGACGCCGTCCATCGCCTGGTGGGAGTCATCCTCGACGGTTTGCGGCATAGGGGGGATTGAGGGGTCGCGCGCCGCGAGCGGGCGATGGGTAGGGTCGGCAAAACAGAGCCGCGACCGGCAGGGAGCGTCCCGGTCGCGTGTATTATCCCCTGAGTGAGGCGCCCGGACGCTCGCTATGGCTTGGGTCCTTTTGGCGGCGCGGGAAAGGGTGACTCGGCCGTACAAAGGAACGGCCCGGTGGAACAATCAGCGGCCAGGGACGGCCGCGACTCCGGGTGCCCGGACTGCGCGGGGGCCATGGGGCGGACGAGGGGCCAATCGAAAATCGTCAATCGTCAGTCGTCAATCGAAAGGGGCGCACCGGTTGCGGTACGCCCCTTCGTGGCGGCTCCCCCCTGTATGGATCAGGCGTCGAAGTACATGTGGAACTCGTGCGGGTGCGGGCGCATGCGCACGGCGTCCACTTCGTTCTCGTACTTGTATTCGAGCCACGTCTGGATCAGGTCCGGCGTGAACACGTTGCCCTTCAGCAGGAACTCGTGGTCCTCTTCCAGCGCCTGGAGCGACCCCTCGAGCGACTGCGCCACCGTCGGGATGTTCGAAAGCTCGTCCGGGCTCAGGTCGAACAGGTTCGTCTTGTCGAGCGGTGGGCCCGGGTCCCAGCCGTTCTCGATGCCGTCGAGCCCGGCCATCAGGATCGCCGAGAACGCCAGGTAGGGGTTCGCCGTCGGGTCCGGCGGGCGGAACTCCACGCGCTTCGACGCCGGCGACGACGACACCATCGGAATGCGGCAGGCCGCCGACCGGTTGCGCGCGCTGTAGACGAGGTTCACCGGCGCTTCGTAGCCCGGGACCAGCCGCTTGTAGCTGTTCGTGGTCGGGGCGCAGAGCGCCATCAGCGCCTTGCCGTGCCTGATGAGGCCGGCGATATAGGACCGGCACATCTGGCTCGTGAGCGCATAGCCGGTTTCGTCGAAGAAGAGGTTGGTGCCGTCCTTCCAGATGCTCAGGTGGGTGTGCATGCCCGAGCCGTTGTCCTGGAAGATGGGCTTCGGCATGAAGGTGGCCACCTTGCCGTGCCGCTTCGCCACGTTCTTCACGATGTACTTGTAGAGCATCGACTTGTCGGCCATGGTCCGGAGCGTGTCGAACTTCATGTCGATTTCGGCCTGGCCGGCGGTCGCCACTTCGTGGTGGTGCAGTTCGATTTCGATCCCGCAGCGCTCCATCTCTTCGACCATCTCGTTGCGGATGTCGGTGCCGGTGTCGTGCGGGCTGACCGGGAAGTAGCCTTCCTTCGTGCGCGGGCGATAGCCGGTGTTCAGGCCGCCGTTGAGCGAACCATCGGCGCCGCTGTTCCAGATGCCTTCGTCCGAATCGACCGAATAGAACGACGAATGCGCGTTACTTTCGAAGCGCACCTCATCGAAGATGAAGAATTCGAGTTCGGGGCCGATGTAGACGGTGTCGCCGATGCCCCGGTCCTTCACATACTGCTCGGCCTTCGTGGCCACGTAGCGCGGGTCCCGGCTGTAGGGCTGGCGCGTCACCGGGTCTTCGACGTTGCAGATGACCGAGAGCGTCGGCGTCTCTATCGCGGGGTCGATGATCGCGGTGGCCGGGTCGGGGACGAGGAGCATGTCGGATTCTTCGATCTTCTGGAAGCCGCGGATGCTCGAGCCGTCGAAGCCGTAGCCTTCGCGCCAGGGCGACTTGGCATAGTCGTCCCAGTCGTTGAGCTGGTGGATGGGGCGCGTCAGGTGCTGCCAGAGGCCGAACAGGTCGACGAACTTAACGTCGACGAAGCGGATGTTGTTCTGGGCGCAGAACGCCTTGATTTCCTCAGGGGTCACCTGGTGCCCTCCTCGTGGTTGGGTGCTTGGGGATCAATTGTGAACTGCTTCACGTTTGTGGCCACGGCGAAAGCGCCCCGATCGTATGAAGTTCATGTTTCGCACGGAGTCCATGCAAAAGGGATGA
>DATBWD010000196.1:0-7413 GCA_036515015.1 Tepidiformaceae bacterium | reverse complement strand
CATCACCGGCAGCGAGGCGAGTGGGATCTCGGTGCGGAAGGCCTTCCGGCTTTCCGAAGCGAAGGTGGTGCCGATCCATGACGGAGTAGACACCAGCATCTTCCGGCCGACGGGGGAGGAGCGGGAGCCGAACCGCGTGCTCTTCGTGGGCAACAGTGACGACCGCAACAAGGGAGTTCGCTACCTGGTCGAGGCACTGGCGTCGCTCCAGGGGACCGATTGGCGCCTGGTCATCGTCGACCGGCACGGGGCGCGCGTGGCGCGGGAACGCGCACGGGCACTCGGGGTTGAGGACCGGCTGACGCTGACCGGGCGTCTCAGCCGTGAGGAACTCGTCCGCGAGTACAACCGGTGCGCAGTGTTCGTGTCGCCGTCGCTCTACGAGGGGTTTGGGCTACCGGCTGCGGAGGCGCAGGCATGCGGGGCGCCGGTGGTGGCCACCAGCGCAGGGGCTCTCCGGGAGGTGGTGGTCGACGGCGTGACCGGATTGCTCGTGGCGCCCGGGAACGCGGTGGAACTCAGCCAGGCAATCGCCGCCGTCCTACAAGACCGAGTGCGGGCGCTGGAGTTGGGAGCCGCAGCCGCCGACCGTATCGCCCGGGAGATGACGTGGCGGCGGACGGCCGAGCGGACTCTGGCGCTTTACGAGTCGGTGATAGAGCAAAGGAAACGCCCCGGTCGTGCGACCGGGGCGCGGGTAGTATCCGTCAACGGCGTCAGGACCCGACGACGACCGTTGCCTTCATCTGCGGGTGGAACTGGCAGCTGAGCTTGTACTCGCCGGCCGTCTCGAATTTATAGGAGGCGACAGCGCCCCTGCGCATCGTGCCCGTGATGTCTTCGCCGTCGAGGGCGACATTGTGGACGGCCGTTTCGCTGTTCTTGAAATAGACCGTGTCGCCGACCTTCACAGTCACTTTGTTCGGTGAGAACTTCAGCGACTTCTGATCGATGACGGCCGCGCCTTCGGGGATTGTGGGGCTGGCGTCGGCTGGCTCTGTCGCCGTGCTGCCGCCGTTATCGGGGCCTTGATCGTCGTCGTCGCCACCGCAGGCGGCGCCGATGCCAAGGACGAGCAGGAATGCGGGTAGGATGAGCGCTGCGCGGCGCCACTTCCGAACCAGAGTCATTGTTCCTCCAAGGTGTTCGTGATGCTTGTCACTATTGTCCTACGCTCCGCTGAAGAAAAGCAGCGGGGGACTGTAAGGGCGCCTGAACCGGGCCTGCCGAGAGCTGAGGAGTTAGGGGTGGACGACGGAGTCGATCCGGTATTGAAGCACGCCGGATGGCACTTTGACGGACACTTCTTCACCCGCGCGGCGATTGAGGAGTTCCTTACCGACGGGAGATTCGACCGAGATCTTTTGTTCGGCGGCGTTGGCTTCGCGGGCACCGACCAACTTATAGGTGGTCTGGGTGCCGGAGTCGAGTCGGGTCACGGTGACGAGGGACCCCATGGTGGACCGATCGTCGCCGCCGGCTTCGACAATGACGGCGCGCTTGAGGGCGGTCTCGATCGCCTTTTTCCGCTGGTCGGAGAAAGCGAGAGCCTCGCGAGCGGCGTCGAGTGGCGCGTTTTCCCGGAAGTCCTTGTCTTCTCGCGCGAGGGCTATGGCTTTGACCAGATCGGGGGTCTGGGAGTTCAACTCCTGGAGTTCGCGCTTGAGGGCTTCGTGGCCTTCGGCGGTCATTTCGACGAGCGCTTCTTCGGCACGAACGCGAGTCACCTCGCCGGCAGCCCGGCCGTGGGGGCGGCGGACACGGATATGGACGCCGAAATTTTGGTCGGTGAAGTTACGTTTCTTGAGGAACTGGAACCATGATTTCAGTGCGGCGACCCGTTCAGGGGCGGCGGGATCCGAAGGCCTGATCTGGCTTTCGGCGTAGGATTCGACGCGGCTACCGCTGAGCGCCCGAACCGGGAGGTCGTCGCCGAAGTGTTCGACGCACTTCCAGACGTAGCCGCGCTGGGAGTTGCGCTGCTCTGTTTTGAGGGAATTCAGATATTCTTGGAAGGCCTCGCCGAGGGTCACTCCGACCCCTGAGGTCGGGGCTGACTGATCGCTCATGAAGTTCAGCTTAACCACCCTCAGGGCATAAGACCAGATGGAACAAGGATTACTCTGGGATGACCTTCCCGGATTCTTCCCTGCTTTCGACGAGCCAGGACGATGGCTCTCGAAGCTTCGGCGGCACGCGGAGATGCTCGAGCGAGCCGCAGAGCGCGTGCGGGTGAGTTCTGTCGCTCCGGAATCGGTGGTGCGGAGGCAGTACGCGGAATCGCTGGAGTTGCTGACGATAGCCCTCAAGTATGTGCGGCCGGCTCGCATCACGGACGTGGGCAGCGGGGGTGGTTTCCCCGGGATGGTATTCGCCGTGCTCTTGCCGGGCACCGAAGTGCACCTGGTCGAGCCGCTGCAGAAACGTGCCCGTCTGCTGATGGAACTATCCGAGGCGCTTGAACTTGGGAACGTGAAGGTGCACCCGGTACGAGCCGAGGAAGCGGGACGGGGAGAACTCCGCGACTGGTCGGACCTGGTGACGGCAAGAGCGGTGGCCGAGTTGCGGGAACTGCTCGAGTACACGGCCCCGCTGGCGGCAGAGGGCGGGACGCTTGCACTGCCGAAGGGCAGCAGTGTCGCGACCGAGGTGGAGGGGGCCGGGGCGGCGGCCGAAACCCTTCGTTGCAGCTACGTCGGCACGGAGCAGATGAGGCCGGCGGTGAGCGAAACATTGAGCGTCGTGGTCTACAGGAAGTCCGGGCCAACGCCGGGCAGCTATCCGCGGAGGGCCGGAATGCCGGGGAAGCGGCCGATTTAATGCGCTAAAGCGCTTATTCCCTTATTCCAAAGTTGCATCTTGTGCTATAGTGTCGGGCGAGTACGGAGTGGACTGCTCACGTGCGAGATACGCTAGAGCACCACGCCCGGACCACGCTGGAGGAGGCAACATGGATCCGAACGCGATATTCAACAAAATCTTGCGGGTGGCGCGGCTGGATGCGACCGTCTTCGACGACGTCCGCGACGACCAGAATGAACTGGTCCCGGCGCTCGTCATTGCGGGGATCAGCGCGTTGCTGGCAGGGTTGGGGGCGTTCCTCTTTTTCGAGTTCAACGACTACCCGTTCAACAACGCGTTCCTGAACACCGTGATACTGGGCTCGATTTTCCTGGCGGCGCTTTATGCGATCTGGGTGTTGGTCGTTTATGTCGTGCTGGTCCAGATCTTCAAGGCGTCGGCGGACCTGCAATCGCTCTTCCGCACCATGGGCTATGCGGCGCTACCCCTGGCACTCTCGGTGCTGATGTTCATCCCGTACCTGCACCCGGTCTTCGCCATCGTGCCGGTTGCGTTGTTGCTGGTGATGACCATCTATGCGGTTCAATCGACGACGACGGCCGACTCCCGGCAGGTGGTCATCGCGAATCTCGTCGGGTTGGCCGTCATGGCGTTCGTGCTGGGCATCGTCGCGACGACTCCTGACGCGGGCGATGCCCCGATGGGCGCCGGGCTGTTCGCCTGGGTATTCGACGTCTAAACCTCACGGTCTTTCTGATGTTGAGCGATCAGGCCATTCCCGATGGGGTGGCCTGATCGTCGGTAACGCGGCAGGGCTGCGCTTTTTCCATCCCCTCACGTTCCTGTAGGCTGGCCGGTCATTGTGGAACACTTGAGCAGGCCCGTCCGCCGCAACATCCGCCTCTACTACACCTATGGATTCCTGATGCAATTCGGCCTCTGGTCGGGCATCTGGATCAAGTACCTGCTCGACGACCGCGGGCTGGAACTGAAGTGGATCCTGGCGATGGATCTGCCGTTCTGGCTGCTGGTGGCGGCACTGCAGGCGCCAACCGGAGCGCTCGCGGACCGGGTCGGGCGGAAGCCGGTGATGGCGCTTGGCAGTGTGCTCTTCGCCCTGACGATCCTTGGGTTCGGGTTCACGACCAACTACTGGATGCTCTTCTTCGACTATGTGCTCTGGGCGATTGCGATGTCGCTCTACATGGGCGCGGACTCGGCCCTCGTGTACGACTCGCTGCGCGAGAACGGGCAGGAAAGCCAATTCGCGAAGATCGCGGGACGCGGGTTCGGGGCGCAGTTGCTCGCGGGCATGCTGGGCGTTGCGCTGGGCGGCTTCTTCGCGACGTGGACAAGCCTGGCCCTCACCGTCCAGGTCAGTGCCATCACGCCGTTACTGGCGATGGGGGTGGCGCTTGCGATGCACGAGGCGCCGCTCGAGCGGAAACAGCAGCACTACTGGCAGGGGCTGAAGGGTGCGATGTCCTTTGCATGGAAGAACCCGCCGGTGCGGTACACGCTGCTCATCGGCTCGGTGATGCTGACGGGCGTGTTCGGGCCGGTTGTGCTGGTGCAGCCGTTCCTGCTCGAACACGACGTTTCCACCAGCCTGTTTGGCGTGTGGCAGGCGCCGCTGCGGCTCACTTCGGTGGCGGCAGCGTTCCTGGCGTTCCAGGTCGGGAGACGGACCGGGATTTGGACAGTGCTCGTCGTGGCATCGGTGGGAGTGATCGGTTCGTACGCCGGTCTCTGGCTGTTCGACACGAGTGCGGCCTTCGCGTTCTTCGGCATCTCGGCGTTGATGGCGGGAATCACGCGGCCGCTGATCGACACCTACCTGAACGAGCGGATCCCGAGCGAGATGCGGGCGACGGTGCTGAGCGTGATGCAACTGTTCTTCAGCCTGCAGGTGGCGTTCTTCGAACCGGCGCTGGGGTTCTTCGCGGACGGCATCTCGCTCGCGGCGGCGTTCATCTTCGCGGCGATCTTCTTCGCGGCAATCATGCCGCCGCTGCTGTTGCTGTGGATGCGGGCGAACCGGCAGACGCCGGTCGAGAAGCCGCCCAGCGGGAGACAGTAGCGACGCGCTAAGCCAGTGCTTCGCTCAAGGCCTGGGAGGCCTCGGCGACACCTTTCTTGCCGCCATCCAGGAGTGCCGAGAGTTGGAGGAAGACGTGGGGCATATCGTCGTAGACGCTGAGCCGGACGGGCACGCCCACCGCCTGCAGCTTTTCGGCGAAGAGGCGCGAGTCGTCGAGCAGCGGGTCCAGCGTGCCGACGATGAGGTGCGCGGGCGGGAGGCCGGCGAGGTTAGCGTGGACCGGCGAAATGAGGGGGTCCTGGACGTCGACGCCGCCTGAGAGGTAGTGCTCGCGGAACCAGCGCATGGATTCGAGGGTGAGGATCTTGCCCTCGCCGTTTTCGCGACATGATTCGGTTTCCAGGGCGAGGTCGTAGCAGCCGTAGATGAGGAGCATGAGGCGCGCTTGCGGTCCGCCTTCGTCACGGAGCTTCAGCGCCGAGGCCACCGCGAGGTTGGCGCCCGCGGAGTCGCCGGCAATGGCGAAGCGGCTCGGGTCGGCGTTGATGCTTCCGGCGTTTTCGACCGCCCAGCGAGTGGCGGCGAGGCAGTCGTCGAGGGCGGCCGGAGCTGGATGCTCAGGTGCCAGACGGTAGTCGACGCTCACGACGACCACACCGGCGCCTTCAGCGAGTTCAGAGCACAGCTTCTGGTGGGTGGCAGGGCTGCCGATGACCCATCCCCCGCCATGGAGGTAGACGAGGAGCGGGAAAGGCCCCTCGCCTTTCGGGGTGAGGATCATGACCGGGATGTCTCCGGCGGGGCCAGGGATCGACCGGTTTACGATGGAGCCGATTTCGGGCGCACCGACGTTGAACGCGGCGAAGCCGGTCTCGGCGTTGGCACGGGCAACGTGGGCAGGAAGTTCCCACATCGGGGGTGCGCCCGCCGCGGCAGCCTGCGCCTCCATCATTTCGAACAACGCCTTCACCTGCGGGTCCATACTCCCTCCATCCCTGGAATCAGTTTCCGGGGAGTCTAGGGAGCAAAGGCCGAGGGGCGCAAGTCAGGGGTGGAACTGCACGACCGCAAAACCGCGTACCGAGGGCTCGCCTCGCTCGTTGAGGACGGCCAGTTCGAGGTCGGCGCGCTTGGCCCCGTCTTCCTCGTAGAGCCGGGCAACGCGGCCCGCGACGGTGATGGGGCGGCCGGTAATATCGGGCCGGCGATGGGCGGCGCGCACGTGGCGGATGAACCCACGGTCGCCGAGCCAGTCGTCGATAGCGCGGTAGATGAGGCCAAGCTTGAGGGGCCCCGGGAGGAGGGTGCCGGGCATGCCCTGCGCGCGAGCCGCCTCGACATCGTAGAAGAAGGCCGGAAACACCCAGGTGAGGCCGCAGAAGCGGATGACCTGTCCGAGGTCCGGGGTGAGTTCGAGGGCCGGGAGTTCCTCGCCTTCGGTCACAGCCGGGAGCGCAGTCATTCTTCGGCTCCGTCACGGGCGCTGGCGGCGTCGTACTGCATCATGGTGCGCACGCTGCGGGCGACAATTTCGCCGGTTGCGTCGCGAAACTCGGCGTCGCTGCGGAAGTAGAGGCTGTAGCCAAAGCGGCCGCCGAAACGCTCGTTGATATCGACCAGGCGGGACTGGACGATCAATTCTTCGTCGAGGCGCAGGGGGCGGGAGAACTCCCACTCGTTGCTGATAAGGAGCCCATCGGGGAGGAGGTCCGGGTAGCGGATCGACTCCGACTCGTTTTCGAGTGCGGCGAGGACGACGCCCTTGACGGTGCCATCGGTTGCGACGGCGCTGTTGTGGTGGCCGTAGTAGACGTCCATGGCGCGTTCGGCGGCGCGGCGGGTCACGCGGACGGGCGCAGGTTCGCCGGCCCGGCCGACGAGCGCGCGGACCTCATCGGTCAGGAGAGTTTGATCGATCATGAGCGAAGCGTACGCCCGGGGGCGGACTGCCTCAACGGCGGGAGCGCGAGGTTTGCTACGCTTTGCGGTGATGATCTATCTCGACCACGCGGCGACGACGAGGCTGCACCCGCTCGCGCGGGAGGCGATGCTGCCGTTCCTCGACGGCCGGTTCGGGAACCCGAGCGGGCTTTACGAGGCGGGAAGGGACGCGCAGTCGGCCGTCGACGGCGCGAGGCGGACCGTGGCGGAGTGTCTCGGGGCGCGGCCCTCGGAGATCCTGTTCACGAGCGGCGGGACGGAGAGCATCAACACGGCGATGCTCGGAATAGCCTATGCGATGCGGCGTGCGGGGGCTGGGAACCACGTCATCACCACCGCGATAGAGCATCATGCGGGGCTGCACACGGCCCAGGCACTGGAAGAACTCGGCTTCGAAATTACGTACGTCGGCTGCGGCCCCGACGGTCACGTGGCGCTGGCTGAACTGGAGTCGGCGCTACGGCCGGAGACGGTGCTCGTGAGTGTGATGCTGGCGAACAACGAAGTTGGGGCGGTACAGCCCGTGGAGGGGGTCGCCGAGACTCTGCGCAAGTATTCACGGCAGAAGCGTCACCGTGTGCTGCTGCACACCGACGCGGTGCAGGCGCCGGGGTGGCGCCCGCTGGACG
>DATBWD010000195.1:0-13688 GCA_036515015.1 Tepidiformaceae bacterium | reverse complement strand
CGCTCCCTCAGGCGTGCCAGGCGTTCTTGCATGCGGAAATTGTACCCCGAGGTCACTCCGCCCGGCCGGACGCGGCCTCCAGGTGGTCGATCAGCAGGTCCGTCGCTGCCCGGTAGCCGGCATGCCCGAGGCCCGTCACCTGCCCGAGACACACCCCCGAGACGAGCGACGTGTGCCGAAACGGTTCCCGGCGGTGTGTGTTCGAAATGTGTACCTCGACCACAGGCAGGTTGATCCCCTCGATGGCATCCCGCAGTGCCACGGAGGTATGAGTCAACGCTCCTGCGTTCATGATCGCCCCTGCTGCCAGCTTGCGGTGCTCCTGCAGGAAGTCGATCAAGGCGCCCTCGTGGTTGCTCTGAAAGCAGAGCACCGCAAACCCCCGCGCGTTTGCCGCCGCCGCCACGTCGCCTTCGATGTCCAGCAGCGTGGTCGTCCCGTAAATCTCCGGTTTCCGCTCCCCGAGCAGGTTCAGGTTCGGCCCGTGAATGAGCAGGATCGCCCGTTCCTCGGCCATCACGAGGCCTCGCGCCGCCGCCGCGGACGCTCCAGTGCCTGCTCCGCGATCTTCTCCCACGCCGCAGCGCTCACTTCCGCCTGCCGTGCCTGGCTGACATGCGTGTAGATCTGCGTCGTGTTGGCCGAACTGTGGCCGAGCAGGTCCTGCACGATGCGGAGGTCCGCCCCGCCGTCCAGCAGGTGCGTCGCGAACGAGTGCCGCAGCAGGTGCGGGTGCACGTCCTGTGCGATGCCCGCTCCGAGCGCATGTCGCTTGATGATCGACTGCACCGACCACGCCGTCAGCCGCCCGCCGAACCGGTTCAGGAAGAGCGCCGGTTCAGGGCCGGAAGCAAGTTTCGGTCGCCCGTTGTCCAGGTACGCCTCCAGTGCGTCAGTCGCCGGCCGTCCGAACAGCACCACCCGCTCTTTCGACCCCTTCCCCCTGATGATCGCCGCGCCGTACTCCAGGTCGACCTGCCCTGTATCCAGCCCCACCAGTTCCGAAATGCGCAGTCCTCCGCCGTAGAGCAGTTCGAACATCGCCCGGTCGCGCAGTCCCTGTGGCGTCGAGACGTCCGGCGCCGACAGGAGTGCCTCGATGACGGTCTGGTCGAGCACCTTCGGCAAGCGCTTTGGCTTCTTCGGGAGGGCGACCCCGTAGAGGAGGTCCTTCTCCGCCGCCCCTTCGCGCAAAAGGTACTTGTAGAAGCCGTGCACCGTGCTCGTCCGCCGCGTAATCGAAGCCGCCACCATCCCCTTCTCGCGCAGCGTGCCCAGGTACGTCCGGAACACCTGGCGGTTCATCTCCAGCGGTTCGATGCCTTCTCCGTCGCAGTACGCAAGGAAGTGCCCGATGTCGTTCCGGTAGTTCCGAATGGTGTACGCCGACCGGTTCCCGACCGCCTGCAACTCCCGCAGGTACGCCTCGAGGTAGGCTTCCGCCGTCTTATGCGCCGCCGGTCTCACCATAACCGCGAGCATAAAGTTAAGCCGCCCTTCTGGCTATGGAGCTCTGCCCTTCGTACCATCTCTCTCGTGCAGTACGCATTGATCATCCATCGCGCCGAAGAGGGCGGCTACTGGGCTGAAGTACCCGCCCTCGATGGCTGCTTCGCCCAGGCTGAGACGATCGACGATCTCCTTGAAGACGCCCGCGACGCCATCCTCTCCCATCTGGAAGCGCTCGCTGCTGACGGTCAGTCGCCGCCGTCCGACGACACGGTACTCATAGCCACCGTCAACCTCGATCGGTCAGTCGCCTGAGCTTGCTCGGCTAACTCGCCTTCCGCACAGTCGCCGCTTTCGCCCGCCGCGTCGCGAACGCGGCCTTGCCACGTGCACTCCGCTCCCCCAGCTTCCGGTTCGCCTCCTCCCGTTCAGCGGGCGGGCGCGCCGGCGACATCTTGCCGGGCTCCAGCGAGTTCGTCGTATAGCTGCAGTTCGGGTAGTTCCAACAGCCGTAGAACGTCCCCCGCCGGGTCGTCTTCTCCACCAGTTGGCCGCGCCCGGGCTCTTCGGGGCACTCCACCCCAATCGGCACGCCCGACCGGAAATCGCACTTCTTCGTCTCGCGCCGCACGCAGTCGATGTATGGCCCATATGGTCCGGTCTTCCTGACCGTCGGCGAACCGCACTTCGGGCAGGCATACTCCGTCTCGGTCGGCGGCTCCACGTACACCGGCTGGCCGTCGGGCCCCATCGGCAGCGAATTGGTGCACTCCGGATAACGCGGGCACGCGAAGAACTTCCCGTTCCGTCCCCACTTGATGACCATGTTCGCCTGCTCGCAGACGTTGCAGAGGATGTCGGTTTCCTCCACCTGCTTCACGGCCGTGCCCTTCGCCGTGTCGATTTTCTTTTCGAACTCGCTCCAGAAGTCGCGCACGACCGGCAGATACTCCGCCTTCGCTCCGGCGATCTGGTCGAGTTGGTCCTCCATCTTGCTGGTGAATTCGGGAGCCACGTACTTGTCGAGGTGCTTCACCAGCATGTCGTTCACAAGGAACCCGAGTTCCTGTGGCACAAGCGCCCGGCCTTCCTTCTTCACGTAGTCGCGCTTCTGCACCGTCTGCACGATCGTCGCGTAGGTGCTCGGCCGCCCGATGCCCAGTTCCTCGAGCGTCTTCACCAGCGATGCCTCGGTGAAGCGTGGAGGCGGCTCCGTGAAGTGCTGCTTCCCCTCCACGTTCCGGCGCGCGACACGCTCGCCCTCGGTCAGTTCCGGGAGCGGCCGGTCCTCATCCTCGTCTTCGTCGCTGACCTGCCGGTCGTTGACGTCCCGCCCGTAGGCAGCGAGGTGCCCCGCGAAAATCAGGTGCTGCGTCCCGGCCCGGAAAACCCCGCGCTGCTCGCCGCCTTCCTTCGCATCGATCTCGACACTCACCGTTCCATAGCGCGCGTCCGACATCTGGCTGGCCATGAACCGCTGCCAGATGAGCGTGTACACCCGCAACGACTGCGCGTCGAGCACATTTCGCAGGCTCTCCGGAGTCCGCGCAGGGTCGGTCGGCCGGATGGCCTCATGCGCTTCCTGGGCGCCGCGCGAACGCGTCCGATAGGCGCGCCGCTTCTCGGGCACGTACTCCGCGCCCCAGCGCCCATGGATGAATTGCCGCGCCTGGTCCTGTGCCCCGTGTGCGATGTTCAACGAGTCGGTCCGCATGTACGTGATGAGGCCCGTCGGACCCTGCCCGGGCAGGTTCACCCCCTCGTACAGGTCCTGCGCGATCGACATCGCCCGCTGCGCGCCGATCCCCAGCCGGTTGCTCGCCGCCTGCTGGAACGTGCTCGTCGTGAACGGCGGGAAGGGCGAGTTGTTGCGCGTCCCCTTCTTCACGTTCGCAACCGTGAACTCCGAACGCCGGAACGCCTCCAGCAGCCGGTTGGCGGCAGCCTCGCTGTCGATGTTTGGCTTCGAACGCTGCCCCGGCAGTCGCACGAGGTCCGCTGCGAAGCTCGCATCGCCCTTCGCCAGCAGCGCGTGAATCGTCCAGTACTCGCGCGGTTGGAAGTCCTGGATCTCCCGCTCGCGCTCGACAATCAAGCGCAAAGCGACGCTCTGCACCCGTCCCGCACTCGCGCTCCGGCTTACCTTCCCCTGCACGAACCACGTCAGTGGGAACCCTATCAACCTGTCGAGCACCCGACGCGTCTGCTGCGCGTCCACAAGGTGCATGTCGATCTTCCCGGGCGCCTTCCGGTGGTCCGTCGTGTGGTGCACGGGCGACTGCGCCTCTTCGAACGCACGCTCGATCGCCGGCTTCGTGATCTCGTGGAAGACGACCCGCGTCGTCTTCTCGTCCGGGATGCCCGCGGCTTCCTTGATGTGCCACGAAATCGCCTCGCCCTCGCGGTCAGGGTCCGTCGACAGGTACACCCGCTCGGCCTGCTTCGCCGCCTTGGCGATCGCTTCGATCACGCCGGACTTGTCGACGCCTCGCTTCTTGTCCTTCACCACCACGTATTTCGGCTTGAAGGTCTCGAAGTCCTCAACCCCATAGCCGTACGCCGGGAGATCCCGCACATGCCCCACCGAAGCGATCACCCGGTACTCGTCGCCCAGGATGTTCTCCACGGTCCGCGCCTTCGCCGGTGACTCGACGATGACGAGGTTCCGGGCCGCCTTGCCGTCGCGGCGCCCGTTCGAAATTGTTGGTTCAACCGCAGCCCTTGGAGCGCGCTTTTTGGGCGCGCTGCGCTTGCCTGCCGATCGTTTTGTCGCTGCCGATGTCAAATGAATCGTCTACCTTCGTTGGTCTACTTCGGATCCCAACAAAAACGAGAGTAGGGACTGCGTCGCGATTTTGTCGAGCAGAGGCCGCTCTTCGAGCGGCACCCGCGGGCGCGCGTCACGCCCGGGAATACGTCATCGGGGCCGTCTGGCGGACCATCCCTTTCAGTTCCATTACCTGCAGCGTGCTGCTGATCTGCGCCACCGGCAACCCCGCCGCCCGCGCCAGTTCGTCCACGTGCTGTGCCCCAGCCTGCAGGTGGTGGAGGATCTTGCCCTCGTCCTGCGTCGCCACCGGGATGGGCTTGGCCGGCGCGTCCGGCTTCAACGCCCGCAGAGGGAACTGCTTCCCGGCGCTCAAGAGGTTGAGTTCCTCGCAGAGCTGTTCCGGTGTCACGACCAGCTTCGCCGTGTTCTCGCGGATCAACTGGTTCGTCCCCCACGACTGCCGCGAGAACACGCTCCCCGGGATGGCGAACACGTCCCGGCCCTGCTCGAAGGCCCAGTTGGCCGTGTGCAGCGCTCCGCTCCCCTCGCCCGCTTCCACCAGCAAGGTTGCGCGCGCCAGCCCTGAGACGATTCGGTTCCGGCGCGGGAAGTAGTCGGGCCGCGCCGGGATGCCCACCGGGTACTCGCTGATGAGGCAGCCATTCTCGAGGATCCGCTCGGCCAGCCCCGCGTTTTCCCGCGGGTAGATCTGGTCGATACCGCCCGCCATCACCGCCACCGTGGGAGCGCCCTGCTCGAGCGCGACGCGATGCGCGATCGCGTCCACGCCGCGTGCCAGCCCGCTGATAATCGCCACCCCGGCCCGCGCCAGCACCTCGCAAAAGTGCTCGCAGGCCTGCCGGCCATACGGAGTCACCTTCCGCGTGCCGACGACTGCCACCGCCTGCTCGAAGTCAGCCCCCGTGCTCCCGCGCAGGAACAGCACGGGCGGGCTCTGCGGTATGTCGCGGAGCATCGGCGGAAAGTCGTTGTCGAGCCACGTCACCACGCGCACGCCATGTTTGCCGAGCCGCGCCAGTTCCTCGTCGCCGTCGAACGTGCCCCGCGCCTTCGTGAACGCCCGCATGTACTGCGCGTCGAGGCCCGCCCGCGCGATCTCCTCGAGTGGTGCGTCCCAGGCCTTCTCGATACTTCCGAAGTGGGCCAGGAGCAGCGCGAAATTCGTACTCCCGAGCCCGGCTCGTCTCAGCGCAAGCCAGTAGGGCAGTTCTGGTCGGTCGGTCATCCGCGAGCGACTATAACAGCCTCAGCGCGTCGGAGCCTCCTCCGGCTCTTCCTGCCGGGTTCGCGCCACCCGCATCCGCCGCACACGCCGCCCCGACATGCTCAACACCCGCAGCGTGATCCCGTCCACCGTCACCTCGTCGCCCACGACCGGCACCCGGCCAAGCTCGTGGATGAGGAACCCGCCGACCGTCTCGAAGTCTTCCGATTCGACCTCGTAGTCGAACAACTCCCTGAGGACATCCGTCGGTGCGCTCGCGTCCAGCACCACCTCGTCCTCCGAAATGATCTCCATCGTCGGCCGCGAAACGTCGTACTCGTCCTCGATCTCGCCGACGATCTCCTCCAGCAGGTCTTCGATCGTCACAAGCCCGGCCGTCCCGCCGTACTCGTCCACTACCACCGCCAGGTGCGTCCTCGTCGCCCGCATCTCCGTCAACAACTGGTCCAGCCGCTTCGATTCCGGGATGAACACCGGCTCCCGGCTCAGTTCCGAAAGCTTCTTCTCGCGCCCCCCGTTGGCCACCGCCCGCAGGAGGTCCTTCGCGTACACGATCCCCACGATGTCGTCGATGCTCTCGCGATAGACCGGCACCCGGCTGAAGCCTCGCTCGTTCACGATGTCCGCCACGTCGCTGACGGTGTCCTCGATGTCGACCGCGGCGATGTCGATCCGCGGGACCATGATCTCCCGCACGGTCTTGTCCTCCAGCGCGATGATCCCCCGGATCATCCGCCGCTCCTGTTCCTCCACGCCGCCCGCCGCCTCTTCTCGCTCGACGAGGCTCAACAGGTCGCTGTTGATGTCCGGCGCCACGACCGCCGAAAGCGACCTCGCGATCAGCCACGACGGCAGGCTCAGGACGAACGCCGGCACACCGAAGACAATCCCGGCGATTCGCGCCACGTAGCTTAGCTGCACGGCCGCATACTCCGGCCGTCGCGCCGCCAGCAGCCCCACGGTCATCTGGATCACCGCAACATACAGGCCGCCGGCAACGAACCCGACCCCGATCGCCCCCGCGAACGGCTCGTATGCCCGAGCCCCGAGGTACGCAAACAGCCCCACCGTGGCCGCCGATGAGAGCACCCGCGCCGCCGTCAGCGGGCCGAGGAACTCCCGCGGCTGCTCCACCGTGCTGGCGATCCGCTTCGCCCGCTCGTCCCCTCGAGCCGCCAGCGCCTGGATGCGCACGTGGTTCGCACGCTCGAGCGCGGTCTCGGCCGCCGCCGCCAGCGCCAGAAGGACGGACGCCACGGCAATGCCAATAATCGAAAGGATGACGGCGTCGTCCAAGCTACTCCTCGCGTTTCACCTGCCCGATGATTCGGGCAGGCACCCCCACGGCCTTCGCTCCGGCCGGTAAATCCTTCGTCACCACCGTCCCCGCCCCCGTCTGTGACCCCTCGCCAACCGTTACGGGGGCGACGAGCATCGTGTCGCACCCGACGAACGCTCCCGCCCCAATCACCGTCCGGTGCTTGTTCACGCCGTCGTAGTTGCAGGTGATAACGCCGGCCGAGATGTTCGCACCCTCCCCAACGTCGGCATCGCCGAGGTAGCTGAAGTGGTGCATCTTCACTCCACGCTCCAGCACCGAGTTCTTCACCTCCGAGTAGTTCCCCAGTTCACAGTCGTCCCCGATGGTGCTCCCGCCCCGCACGTGCGCGAATGGCCCCACGCGCACCCGCTCCCCAAGGCTTGATTCCTCGATGACGGAAGACTGCACTGCCGTCCCCTGGCCAACCGTCGAGTTTCGCAATGTCGTCCCCGGGCCGATGACGGTACCCGTCGCGATGCTTGTCCGGCCGTACAGATAGCAGTTGGGCAGTACGGTCACATCCGGCGCAATCGATACCGTCGCGTCGATGTAGGTCGTTGCCGGGTCGGCGATAGTTACTCCACTCAGCATGTGCCCGGCGAGGATCCGCTCCCGCATCTGCCACTCGGCCTCGGCCAGCCGCACTCGGTCATCCACGCCCTGCACCTCGTCCGGGTCGGCTTCCAGCGTCCGCGCGGGCCGCCCCTGCTCGTGGGCCACCCGTGGCAACACCGTCAGGTAGTACTCGCCGTTCGCGCTCGGGGCAATGGCCGGAAGCTGCTCCCAGAGCCATGCCGCCTCGAAAACATACTGGCCGGCGTTGATCTCGGCTTCCTCGTCGGGGCCGCTGTATTCCGAAGCTTCTACGATTGCCGAAACGTGCCCCTCGCCGTCGCGGACCACCCTGCCCATCCGCCCCGGCTCCTCGAGGAAGCAGGTGACGAACGACAGCGGCGCCTCCCCCCGTGAAGCGATCAGTTCACGGATCGTGGCGCCCGTGATCAGGGGCGAGTCGCCGTTCAGGACGACCACCTCGTCGCACCCTGCCAGGGCCTTTTCACATCTCCGGACCGCATCGGCAGTCCCGAGTAGGTCGGGCTGATCCACGAAGGTGACGTCCGGGTCTTCCACGCTTGCTCGCACGTCCTCTGCCCCGTAACCGACAACCACAACGATGCGCCCGGGTTCGATCTCGCGGGCCGCACTCAGGACATGCGAAAGCATCGGGGCACCGCAAACCGGGTGCAACACCTTGGGCAACGCCGACTTCATGCGTGTCCCTCGCCCTGCGGCGAGTACAATAACCCCGGTCCTGTCGGCTTTCATGGCGAAGCTACCGGCAGGAGATCCTTTGAGGCCGAGGGAGGTTGGGCAGAGGGTTCTGAGTCAGTGCGCATAGCGGACGCGAGACGCGTCCGGCATCCATCCTAGGTATCGCCGGAAAACGCTGTCAAGATGCCATCGACCGCCTTACCGCTTCCGGCTGATTGCTCGACACTCCTCACCCCCGCTCCGTAGCATGCCCTCCAACACCATGCCCAACCCGCCTCGCACCTCCGATGAGATCAGGGAAACCTTCCTCCAGTTCTTCCGGGACCGCGGTCATCAGCACCAGCCCGGCTGGCCGCTCGTCCCCATCGGTGATCCCACGTCCCTCTTCACCAGCGCTGGCATGCAGCAGTTCAAGCCCCAGTTCATGGGCGAAGAACACCCGCCTGCCCCGAGGGTCACGACCGTCCAGCCCTGCTTCCGCACGACCGATATCGAAGAGGTCGGCGACCTCAGCCACCTCACCGCGTTCGAAATGCTGGGCAACTTCAGCTTCGGCGACTACTTCAAGCGCGAAGCCATCCAATGGGCCTGGGAACTGCTGACTGATGTCTACGGCATCCCGAAGGATCGACTCCACATAACCATCTTCCTCGATGACGACGAAGCCTATGGCTACTGGCGTGAAATCGGCGTCGAGGATGACCACATCCATCGCTGCGACGAGGACAAGAATTACTGGTTCGGCTTCCCGGCGGACACGCCCGGGGCCAGCGGACCCCTGGGCCCCGACAGCGAGATCTACTACGACTACTTTCCCGAACGAGGCCTCGAGGACATCCGCGTTGCCTACGACGATGAGCGTTTCCTGGAGATCTGGAACCTCGTCTTCATGCAGCTCCACCAGCACCCCGACGGTTCTCGTACGCCCCTGCCGGCGCAGAACATCGATACCGGCAGCGGGCTCGAACGCGTCGCAGCCGTCCTCCAGGGCAAGCGTTCAGTCTTCGAGACCGATATCTTCCTGCCCATCCTCACGGCCGCCGCCGAGTTGGCGGGTGTCGACTACTTTGGCGGAGGGGCGACCGGCGAACAGGCCTATGCCATTCGCGCTATGTCCGAACACACCCGGGCCGCGACGATGCTCATCGGCGACGGCGTCGTCCCCAGCAACGAAGGACGCGGATACGTCCTCCGCCGCGTCATCCGGCGCGGCATCTACTTCGCCCGCAAAGTGGGTGTCGATCAGCCGTTCACCGCGCGCCTCGCCGATGCCGCCATCGACAAGCTCAAGGTCGGGTATCCCCACCTCGACAAGAACCGCGACTTCATCAAGAGGGCTATCTCCGCCGAGGAGGAGCGCTTCCGCCGCACGCTTGCCGCTGGTTCCGTGCGCCTTGAATCGCTCCTCGGGCGCCTCCGCGAAGACGGTGTCGCTACCGTCCCCGGCAACGAGGCCTTCCTCCTTTACGACACCTTTGGCCTCCCGCTTGAGCTGACGCGCGAAATCGCCGCCGGCGCCGGCTTCTCCCTCGATGACGCCGGCTTCGAACGCGCCCTCGAAGAGCAACGAGCCCGTGCCCGCCAACACGGCCACTTCCTCAAGGGGGAAGTCTCACCCCTCCTCCAGTCGCTCGGCGACGACCACAGCGCCTTCGTCGGCTACGAACGGGTCGAAGAAGACTCGCGCGTCGTTGCCATCATCCGCGACGGCTCGCTCGTCGACTTCGCAATCGAGGGCCAGGAGTGTGAGGTGGTCCTCGACTCCACCCCGTTCTACCCCGAAGGCGGTGGCCAGATGGGCGACCGCGGGAACCTCCGGGCCCGCTCCGGCGTCTTTCACGTTGAAGATACCCGGGCCGCTGGCGGCGCCATCGTCCACCACGGCCGCGTCATGGAGGGCGAGATCCGCGTCGCCGAAACGGTCGAAGCCATCGTCGATACCGCCTGGCGGAGCGGCGCCGCCCGCAACCACACCGGCACCCATATGCTCCATGCTGCCCTCCGCTCCATCCTCGGGCCCCACGTGCGTCAGCAGGGTTCGCTCGTTGCCGCCGACCGCCTTCGGTTCGACTTCACCCACCTGGAGCAAACCCCGCGCGAAGCCCTGGTTGAAGTGCAACACCTCGCCAATGCCAGGGTCCGCGACAACCTCGAAGTCTCCTGGCGTACCACCTCATACCAGCAGGCAATCTCGGCCGGCGCCCTCGCCTTCTTCGGCGACAAGTACGGGGCCGAAGTCCGGGTCGTGGAAATTAAAGATGACGGCGCCAACTTCAGCGCCGAACTCTGCGGCGGCACCCACGTGCACCACACCGGCGAACTTGGCTTCATCCACATCGTCCGGGAATCGGCCGTCGCCGCTGGCACGCGCCGCATCGAAGCACTGACCGGTCGCGCGGCCGAAGCCTACCTCCTCGAACAGCAGGACCGCCTCCTTCGGGTCGCCGACAAGCTTGGCGCCAGTCCCGCCGAGGTCGAAGACCGCGTCGACGCGCTCCAGTCCGAACTCGAACGCCTTCGCCGGCAGGCCGGCGAACTCCTGCGCGTCCAGGGAGCATCGATCGCCGATTCGCTCATAGAGGACGCCCGCCTCGTCGGCGACGCCCACGTTGTCGTGGGCCTCGCCCCCGCCGCCTCCACCGATGCGCTCAAGGACATCGCTGACCGCGTCCGCGCTCGCCTCAAACCGTCACTCGTCGTCCTCGGCGCAAATATCGATGGAAAGCCGGCATTCCTCGCCGCGGCAACACCCGATCTTGTCCAGCGTGGGGTGCATGCGGGTAATCTTGTCCGGGAAGTCGCCCGCGTGGCCGGCGGCGGAGGAGGCGGACGCGCCGATATCGCCATGGCCGGCGCCCGCGATATCTCACGACTCGACGCCGCCATGGAGGAGGCCGGCCGCCTGGCCGACTCCGCATTGGACACGGCATGACCAGGAAACGAGACACCATGAGCGATGCCGACAACCCCTCCGAAACTGGCGAAATCATCGATCACGGCCGGGACGACAACGCCCCCACGGTCATCCGCGTCGACCGCCGCGAGGACATCGCCTCCATCTGCGGCCGCATCGACACCGCGCCCACCTTCTCCGTCGTCCTCTGGGCTCCCGGCGGGAACCGCCACCTCACCACCGAATTGGGGATCCGCCGCCTCCAGCGCCACGCAGAAGAGTCCGGTAGGGCCGTCGCCATCGCAACGGGCTCGGTCGCCCTTTCCTCACGCGCGCGCCAGGTTGGCATACCCGTCGCCCGCAAACCCCACCAGGTCCGCTGGGACGCAGGGGGCCGCAGCGTCCTCCGCCTTGGCGGCCACTCCATGGTCGTCCCCTCCCTCGGGAGGTACCTCCAGGTTGCCGCGATACTCGCGGTCGCCGTCGTCGCCATCGCCCTGCTCCTCACCCTCGGGCCGTCCGTCACCGTCGTGGCCTATCCCCCCTCCGAGACCATGAGCCAGACGGTCACCATCGCCGCATCGCCCGACTTCGAAGGCATCGACCTCGACTCCATGCAGATACCCTCGGGCCTTGTGACAACGGAGCGGACCATCACCCTCGCCGTAAAGGCCACGGGCACGGTCCAGGTGCCGACTGCCTATGCCGCCGCTCGCATCGCCATCACCAACCCCACTAACAAGGAAGTGTCCCTTCCCGCTGGCGCCGTCCTCTTCGGTTCACCCGGCTTCGTCCCGTTCCTGCTCGATGAGGCGGTTGTCGTGCCGCCCGGGGGCACCGCCGCCAGCACCGTCACGGCCGCCGAACCCGGGAAGGCCGCTAATCTGCCCGCCGGTTCGATCACGGGCTGGCTCGAAGAGGACCACAAGGTGCTCCGGGTCACCAACGCCGCCGCTGCGGCGGGCGGAGCGGAGGAAGTGCGCCAGGCCATCTCCTCCGAGGATGTCGTCCGCATGCAGCAGATGATCAATGCCCTCGAAGATTCGCTCACGCTCCGCAAGAGCATCATCGCCGACCGGCCCTACGACGCGGTGTTCCTGAGTACCGCCGAGACCGAGATTGATGCCCCCGTCATCAGCGCCATGACCGGCGAAATCACCGACTTGATGACGGTCGATGTGAAGGTCATCATCTCCGCCCGCGCGATTCTCGCCGAAACCCTCGACAGCGTTGCCCGCGCCGTCCTCGCCACCGGCGACAATGAAGGCGAATTCATCCCGGGCTCCGTCACGGCCGTCACCACCGGCCCCGCGCAGTTCGACGACGAGACCGGCGCCATTACGACCGACCTTATCGTCAGCGGCGAATTCGCCCGCGATGTCTCTTCCGAACAACTGCGAGACGCGGTTAAGGGCAAGTCGCCCGACGGGGCGCGGTCGATCCTCGCCGAACGGTATGGTATTGATGATGCTGAAATCGAACTTTCGCCCTCATGGGCGCCCTGGCTCCCCCGATTTGGCTCCCGGATCACCGTCGAACTGCGGAGCCGCCCGCCGGAGCCCCCGGAAGACACCGCCGAAGATGGCACAACAAGCACCCCCTGACCGCCACTCCCCTCCCCGCCTGCTGGCGATAGACCCCGGCTCACGCCGCACCGGCGTCGCCGTCTCCGACGATTTGGGCCTTTTCGCCCACGCGCGCCCCGCGCTCGTTGTCGCCGGTGAAGCACGGCTTGTCGAGGCCGTCAGGGAACTGGTCGAAGCCGAACAGGCCGATGAGGTCATCGTCGGCCTCCCACTTTCCATGTCGGGCCTTGACTCCGCCCAAACGGCCCGCGTCCGCGACCTCGTCATGCGCCTTCGCAAGGTTCTACCCGTCCCCGTCACTCCGTGGGACGAGCGTCTCTCCTCCGTCCAGGCTCGCCGCGATGTCCGCGATCGCGACCGTTCCGGCACGCTCGACTCCGCAGCCGCGGCCCTCGTCCTCCAATCTGTCCTCGATGCTCGCCGTACCGGGGCGCGTGCCGAGTGAGCAACCTCAGCATGCCCAGGCTCTACATTGGCGGCCTCGTCGCCCTCGCGCTCGGCATCATCGTCAGCAGCTACTTCATCGCACGCACGCCCGGCGATCTCCTCGGCGGCGAAATCATCCCGCCCCGCGACGCCGAACCTCCCGGGCGAAACGTTGACTACACCCTGGAGCCCGGGAAGTCCGCCGCCCAGATTGGCAGCGAACTTGAAGAACTCGGGGTCATCCGCTCCGGCCGCCAGTTCCAGATCCTCGCGAGCCTGACCGGCCTCCAGCACAAGCTCAGCGCCGGCGACTACACGCTCCCGCGCGGCTCTTCCGCCGCGACCATCCTCACCCAGTTGACCGTCCACGAGGCGGTCCCCGTCCTCCGCGTCACCTTCCCAGAGGGCATCCGCGTCGAAGAAATGGCCGAGATCGCCGAGCGCGCCGGCTTCGGCCCCGCCGACGAGTTCCTGGCCGCCGTCGAAACCGCCAGGCTCCCGCCCGAATTCGAAGAACACCTTCCCCGCGAAGACGGCAAGCTCGCTGGCTACGCCCTTCAGGGATACCTCTTCCCCGATACCTACATCCTCCCCGCCGACTCCACCATGGAGGATCTCGTTGCCCTCATGATCGAGACCATGGCCGAGCGCTTCTCGCCGGAACTCCGCGCAGCCGCGCTCGCCAGGGGCCTGAATCCTCACCAGGCCCTCACGCTGGCCTCGAT
>DATBWD010000194.1:0-6381 GCA_036515015.1 Tepidiformaceae bacterium | reverse complement strand
ACGGCCGCTTCCTCGGTCGCGTCGAGTTTCTGCAGGTACTCCGGCACCCGGCCTGCCAGCGCCTCGACAATAACTGTCGCTGTCACCTGCCCGACGCCCGGCAGGTCGCGCAGCCGCCCGCTCGCCGCCCGTCGCTCGAGTTCCGCCGGGTCGATCGCCTCAATCGTCGCAGCCGCCCGCCGGAAAGCCTGCACGCGGTAGGTTGGTTCGGCCGCGCGTTCCAGCAAGAAGGCGATGCGGCGCAGCGCCGCCACAGGGTCCATCAGCGCAGGATGCCAGCCTCGCCGTCGCTCTTCCAGCAGTCCCCGCGTAGCAACGCCCCTGATTTCCGCCGGATCAGGCGTCGCGGCCCGTTCAACCGAGCGTCACTCTCTGCTTGCGGGTCCGGTAATCTCGCGTGTTTCCCTTGCAAGGTCCCAGCACACCGCTCAACGCGGTTGCGACGGCTATCTGCACTGGGTATGATCTGGCAATTGAGACTAACTATCAGAAGGTAGAATCTCACCCCTTGGCCCCGCATCGCACCGCCCTTCGTCGCGCCATTTTCTCCGCGTTCCTCATGGCCATCGCCTTTACGGGGCTCGCCGCGGCGTGTGGCGGCGACGATGACGGTTCCAGCAGCGGCCGCCCCCGGGTCATGGCCACCACCGCGGTCATCGGCGCGCTCACACAGGAAGTCGCGGGCGACCTCGTCGCAGTGAAAGTCCTCGCCCCCGCCGGCGTCGACCCCCACGACTACGAACTCACCGCCAACGACCAGAAGGAAATCGACCGGGCCATCCTCATCCTCCGCCATGGCCTGGGATTCGATGAGTACCTCGATAGCGCAGTCAGCAGTTCCTCAAACGGTGGCAAGGTATTCACAGTCACGGAAGGCATCGACCTGCTCGATGCCGGAGACCATTCCGATGGCGGCGATGGCGACAACGGCCAACCCGATCCCCACGTCTGGCACGACCCCGTCCGCCTGAAGGTCATGGTTGAGAACATCGCCGAGGCGCTCGCGGCCAGCGATGCCACCAACGCCGAAGCCTACCGCGCCAATGCCGCCGCCTACAGCGCCGTCCTCGATGATACCGACGCCGAGATCCGTCAGCTCATCGACACCATCCCGGCCGCGAACCGGAAGATCGTCACCGTCCACGACAGCTTTAGCTATTTCATCGACCGCTACGGCCTCGAGTTCATCGGCTCGGTCATCCCCGCAACGACCACCGCAGCCGAACCGTCCGCGCGTGACCTCGCCGCACTACAGGACACGATTAAGGCCGAGGGTGTGAAGGCCATCTTCGGCGAGAACTCCGCCGACCCCCGCATCGCCCGCCAGCTCGCCGCCGACGCCGGGGTCCCCTTCGTCGACGACCTCTTTGGCGACTCGCTTGGTGATCCCGGCACCGCCGAAGCAACCGTCCACGGGATGCTCCTCGCGAATGCACGAACCATCGCCGAGGCGCTCCGATGACCACTCCGGTGGCTCCACTATCGTCACCACGGACGCTCGCGCTCGAGGGCGTGCGCGTCGGCTACGGCTCCACGTTCCAGCTCAGCGACATCACCTTCACGGTCCAGCCGGGCGAGATCGTTGGCCTCATCGGCCCGAACGGCGGCGGCAAGAGCACCCTCCTCAAGGCAATCGCCGGTGTCCTCGGTATCCGCTCGGGTCGGATTCGTCTGGGGGCCGACGACATCCGCCGGCAGGCCGGCAAGGTGGCCTTCGTTCCCCAGCGCGAGGAGGTCAACTGGGACTTCCCCGTGACCGCGCTCGATGTCGTGCTCATGGGCCGCTATCGCTCCTCCGGCTGGTTCCGGCGTCCGGGCAGGGCCGATCGCAATCGCGCCGCGGAGGCCCTTGAAAGGCTCGGGCTCGCCGGCATCGGCCACCGCCACATCAGCGAATTTTCCGGCGGCCAGCAACAGCGCATCTTCCTCGCCCGGGCCATGGTCCAGGACCCGGCGATCGTCCTCCTCGATGAGCCGTTCACCGGCGTCGATGCCCAGAATCGCATCGTCTTCCACGAAGCCATCCGCGACTTTGCGCGGTCCGGCATCACCGTCCTCATGGCCACCCACGACCTCGACGAAGTGACCGCCACCTGCACTCAGCTCTGCTGCCTGAACCACCGCCTCGTCGCGTTCGGCCCCACAGCCGAAGTGTTCACGCCGGAAATCCTCCGCGCGACCTTCGAAGGGCGCGTCGCGGTGTTCGCCTGATGTTCGATACGTTCACGGAACCGCTTTCCTACGCCTTCATGCAGCGCGCGCTTCTCGAGATCATCATCGTCGGGACGGTCTGCGGGCTTGTCGGCTGTTTCGTTGTGCTCCGCGGCCTTGCCTTCATCGGCGATGCACTCGCCCACACCGTCTTCCCCGGGGTCGTCCTCTCCTACATCGCTGGCAAGAGCATCATCATCGGCGCCTTCGCCTTCGGCGCCCTCACGGCGGTCGGCATCGGCATCCTTTCCCGCAGCCGCCGCGTCAGCAACGACTCCGCCGTCGGGGTCCTCTTCGCCGCGTTCTTTGCGGTTGGTGTGGTGCTCATCAGCCGCCAGACCGGCTTCAAGCGCGACCTCGGCTCGCTCCTCTTCGGCAACGTCCTCGGCGTCACCCGCGGCGATGTCATTGCCACGCTCATCATCGGCGCCATTGTCGTGGCCCTCCTCATGCTCCTGCTGAAGGAATTCACCCTCGTCGCCTTCGACGCGACCATGGCCCGCGCGCTCGGCTACCCCGTATTCCTCCTCGACCTTGCCCTGCTGCTACTGGTCGCCGCGACCATCGTCGTCAGCCTCCAGACCGTCGGTAACATCCTCATCCTCGCGCTCATCGTGACGCCGCCGGCCACTGCCCGCCTCATGACCGACCGCCTCGGCCGCATGATGCTCATCAGCGCCGGGATCGCCGTGGCCAGCGGCGTCGTCGGCCTCTACGCCTCGTACTACGGAGATATCGCCGCCGGTGGCACCATCGTCCTTGCCGCGACCGCCTTCTTCCTCGTCTCGCTCGTTGCCGCGCCCAACCACGGCGTCGTTGCGGGCATCATCCAGCGGCGGCGGGGCCGTCACCACGTGCATCACTTCCATCCCGCCGCCGAGGAAGTCGAAGCGCACCACCACTAGGGCCAACCTCGGCCCCCTCACTCTCGCCCAGCCACCACTTCTCGAGCGAATCGGACCACGGCGTCCCGCGTTCGATCTCTTCAAGAGCCGCCTCGACCGTGGGGACCACCGAGAAGATATCGAGATGCGCCCGCCGGATGAACTTTCGCGCCGATGCACCCTGGAGGAACCGGAGCAGGTCGTCGAAGTAGCCGTCGTGGTTCAGCAGGACGATCGGCTTGTTGTGCAGGCCAAGCTGCTTCCAGGTAATTGCCTCGAATGTCTCGTCCAGTGTGCCGAACCCGCCCGGCAGGATGAGGAACGAATCCGCAAGCTCCGTCATCGTGAGCTTCCGTTCGTGCATCGTTTCGACCGTATGCAGCTCCGTCACCCCGGAATGGGCCACTTCGAGCTGGGTCAGCCACGACGTGATGACCCCCGTCACTCGCCCACCCGCCGAAAGCGCAGCATCCGCGCAGCGGCCCATCATGCCGATGGCGCCGCCGCCATACACAATCTCCCAGCCACGCTCCGCGATGGCGCGCCCGGCATCCGAGGCCAGCGAGAGGTACTCCTGGGGTATCGCAGTGCTCGAGGCGCAGTAAACGGCGACAGAACGGGCGTGTGGTACTTGTGGCTCCATAGCCCAACCAATGGTGCTACCCGCCTTCGCCACCTGACAATCGCCAACTACCGAACCTTCATGCTAAAGACCTAACGAGCAGCCGCGCCGAGGCGAGGCGTCCCCGCGGGCACTGGCAGCCACCCGGTCAAGCCGGTAGAGTCGCACCAGTCCGAGGTGGCCTCGCGCGCCCCAAATCGACCACATGAGCCGCGGCACTCGGGTGCCGCAAGTGGAGTTCCCAATGGAAATCGAAGAACTGCGAGAGCGGCTTGTCCCCTTCGTCCGCGCGAAGACCGGCGACCCCAACGCTCGCCTCGTCTCGGCCGAATACGGCCCCGGCCACGCCGGCTTCTCCTACCTGTTCGACATCGAAGCAGCCGGCAAACTCCAGCGCTACTTCCTGCGCCTGCCTCCACCCAATGTGAAGCTCGAAGGCACCGCCGACGTCCTCCGCCAGGTGGCTGCCCTCAACGCCCTCGAAGGCACCGATGTCCCCCACGCGACCGTCGTCTGGTCGGGCGCCGAGGAGGAGTGGTTTGGACGGCCCTACTTCGTCGTCCCTCGCCTCGAAGGCGACGTCCTCCGCCTCGGCGACGGCGAATGGGGGATGAAGCTGACCCCGGACCAGCGACGAGCGATGGCCCAGCAGGCCATGGCCGCTCTCGCCGGCATCCATCAGGTCGATTGGGAGTCGCGCGCCCCCTACCTGGGCCCCCCAATGGAACTCGAACCCGATGTCGCCCGCTGGGACCGCTTCTACGAGCGCGCGGCCGACCCCGAACTTCTCGCTGAGATCCCGAAGCTACGCCAGCTGCTCCTGGACCGGATCCCAGCCGCGCCGAAGATCGGCATCTTCCACGGCGACTTCCAGTGGGCGAACCTCTTCTTCTCTTTCGAAGGCAAACTGCTCGCCGTCATCGACTGGGAACTCGTGGGCGTCGGCGCCACCCTCAACGACCTCGGCTGGATCCTCACGTTCAACGACCCCGCCGCGTGGAACCACGAAGGCGCCGCCTCGCGCGGCATGATGCCGCCCCCGGAAGACCTCCACGCCATGTACGTCGAAGCGCTCGGACGCGACCCCGGCGACGTTGCCTGGTTCCAGGCTCTCGCCGCCTACAAGTTCTCCATCATCAGCGGCTTCAACCTCATGCTGCACCGGCGCGGCAAGCGCCACGATCCCCACTGGGAGATCATGAAGGAGTCCATGCCGGGCCTCGTCTCCTATGGCGTCAGGCTCCTCGATTCCTGAGCGCACCCCAACTGATACTTTTCGCTCCTGATCGGTGAATAAGCCGCCCTGGGACCTCGCCGGTGAGGGATTCCAGTCCCGTCAGGACGTCGAGAAGTCAGGCGAGCGCCCGACCTGTCAGTCCCGCCAGGTCTCTTCGTGGACCAGTTCCTCCAGCGGCAACCGCTTCCGCGCGACGGCCGGCGGAGGGCCCGATCGCGCCGGGTCGACGTAACCCAGCCCGATGACCCGGTTGATCGACAACCCCTCAGGGATTCCAAGCATCTCGCCGAGTTTCTGTTCGTTGATGTGCGCCGGGCACGACCCGATCCCCTCGTTCCACGCTGCCAGCATCATGTTCTGCGCGCACCGCCCCGCGTCGAACTCGTGCTTTTGGGTCTGCACGATCACCACCGCAGCCGCTGCCCTCCCCATCCACTTCGCCATCCCCGGGATTGATGCGATCTCCTCAAGACGCTGCCGGTCCCGGACAAGGACGAACCGGTTCGGCTCAACGTTCTTCGAGCTGCCTGTCATGCGGGCGGCCTGGAGGATGCGATGCATTGCTTCTTCCGGGATCGGCTCACCCGTGAAGGCGCGCTGGTCGCGCTTCCGAACAATCGCGTCATACGTATCCATCGGACGATTCTACCGATTTTCGACCGCCGCCGGTCCCGCCCTTCGGTTGACGCCTTCGACCCGGCCCCGGCAGACTCGTCCTATCGCCCGGCGCTTCAAGCGTCCAGTGGCACCGGAGGCGAAAGAATGGCGCAGAAGCGCTGGTCCCTGTCTGTCCCGCTCGAAGGCTTCACTTTGGCCGAACACCCGGCCATCGCGCAGGAAGCCGAACGACTCGGCTACACCGATGCCTGGTCGTTCGAAGTCGATGGCATCGACTGCTTCTCCCCACTGGCAATCCTGGGCGCGACGACGAATATGCGCCTGGGCACCGCCATCGCAAACGTCTACACGCGCGGGCCCGCCACCCTGGCCCAGAGTGCGGCCGGCATCGCCGAGATTGCTCCGGGCCGTTTCCACTTCGGGATCGGCTCCGGCTCTCAGCCGATCATCGAAATGTGGAACCACGGCAAGTTCGACCGCCCTGCCACACGCGTCCGCGAAATGGCCCAGTTCCTTCGCCAGGCGCTCGCCGGGGAGCGTGTCGTCTTCTCGGGCAAGACCTTCTGTGTCGATGGCTTCCGCCTGTCTCGCCCGCCCTCTGAGCCCATCCCCATCCACGTCGCCGCCCTCCGCGAGAACATGCTCCGCGTCGCCGGCGAAGTCGCCGATGGCGCCATCATCAACTGGCTCTCCGTCGAAGATGTCCGCAAGTCCGTCGCCATCGTGCGCGATGCTGCGAAGGCCGCCGGCCGCGATCCCGAAAGCATCGAGATCACCGCGCGCCTCATGGTTTCGCTCGATCCCGTCAC
>DATBWD010000193.1:0-5594 GCA_036515015.1 Tepidiformaceae bacterium | reverse complement strand
CTAAACCCACAACGAGGCGTCGAGACGGTCGCGAAAGTGAAGGCGCTCGGCAGGAGCGCGATCTTCGTCGAGACGGATACGAGCGTCGAAGCGCAGTGCGAGGCGCTGGCGGATCGGGCGATCGAACAGTTTGGGCGCATCGACGCACTGGTGGCCGCGGCCGGCATTTCGAACGCGCTCTACGTCAGCGGGGACGACCCGGCGGGGCCGCCGGGGGAGCGGGAAGCGGGCTATGTCCTGAACAAGCCGACGGAGTACTGGGAGAAGGTACTCAACGTGAACCTCACCGGCGTCATGATGACGGATCGGGCCGTGGCGCGGCGGATGATCGCCGGGGGCCGGCCGGGATCCATCATCAACATCGCCTCGGGCGCGGCGAAGGTGCCGTTGCCCGGGGCGGCGGACTATTGCGTCTCGAAGGCAGGCGTCTGGATGCTGACGAAAGTGCTTGCGCTGGAGGTGGCTCCGCACCAGATCCGGGTCAACGCCATCGGACCGGGCTTCATCGAGACGCCGATGACCGCGGCAGCGCGTTCGGACGAGGAGCGGCTGCGGAGGATCCTGCAGCAGACACCGCTGGGCCGGCTGGGCCAGCCGACCGACATCGCCAACACGGCGCTCTTCCTCGCTTCGGACGAATCGAGCTTCTTCACCGGCGAGATCATCTTTCCCGACGGCGGGTTGTTTACGGGCTGAGGGGATCAGTCGCGGTTTTCGAGGGTGCGTTCGATGAGTTGCAAGCCAAATTCGACGCCGAGGGGCAGCGCATCTTCGTCGATGATGAAGCCGGGGTCGTGGTGGCGGCCGGCGATGCCCTTCGCTTCGTTCCGGGCGCCGAGCCAGAAGTAGCATCCCGGCCGCTCCTGCAGGAAGAGGGACATGTCGTCGGCGCCCATGCTGGGGGCTGCGTGGATGCGTTCCGGCCCGAAGAACTCCTCGGCCACGCCGATGGCGAAGGCGGTCACTTCAGGGTCGTTGACGACGGGAGGGCAGGTGGTGGAGTGGTCGAAGGTGCAGGTGGCGCCGAAGGCGGCGCAGACGCCGGTCAGGATCTGCTCGGTGCGTCGGAGCATTGTCTCGCGCGTACGGTCGGTGTAGGTGCGGATGGTCCCGCGCATGCGAGCGGATTCGGCGATGACGTTTCCGCGGAAGCCGGCCTCGAGTTTCCCCACGGTGAGGACGGCGGTCTCGGATGGGCCAACGGAGCGGCTGACAACCGTCTGGAGGGCGGTGATGCAGTGAGCTGCGACGACGATGGCATCGATCGCCTGGTGAGGGGCAGCGGCGTGGCCTCCGCGACCCTTGATTTCGATCGAGAAGCGGGTGGGAGCGGCGAAGAACGGGCCCGGGGCGATATTGATCGCGCCAAGGGGGACGTCGGCGCTGATGTGGAGGCCGAAGACACGGCTGATGCGGGGTGCTTCGAGCACGCCATCGGCGATGCAGGCGCGGGCGCCGCCCTCGGCCTCTTCGGCGGGCTGGAAGACGAAACGGACGGTACCGCGGAGTGATTCCCGTCTGGCGGCGAGCACCTCCGCCACACCGAGGGCCATGGCCATGTGCGCATCGTGGCCGCAGGCATGCATAGCCGAGTCGTCCTGGGATGCGAAGGAGAGCTCAGAGCGTTCCGGGATGGGCAGGGCATCCATGTCGGCGCGCCAGAGGACGGCAGGGCCACGATGTGCCCCTTCGACGACACCGGTGGCGCCGGTGCGCGCTACGGGCCTGACGTCGGAGAGCCCTAGTTCACGGAGACGCTCGAGGATGACCCGCTGGGTACGTTCTTCTTTCCAGGAAAGTTCGGGGTGCTGGTGGAAGTCGCGGCGGGTCGCGATGAGGCGGTCGCGGATGGCTTCAACCTCGGGGCGGACGCGCCTTGTGGGCGACTCCTTGAGCATGGCCGGAGCTTAGCACAACGGGGTTGGGGGGAGCGGGCTCTACTGACCGCCGCCGGCCGAGACAGCAGCCGAGGCTTCGGCCGGGACGGGCGCAGGCTTCTGGACGGGCAGTCCCTGGACAAGGGCAACACCGCCGATGATGAGGAGCAGGCCAGCCGCCATGTTCCAGCCGATCGACTCATCGAGCAGGAGCCAGCCGAGGAAGACGCCGATGGGCGGCATGAGATAGGTCACGACGGAGGCGCGAACGGGCCCCACTTCGCCCAGGAGCCACATGTAGAGGACGACGGCGAGGCCGGAGCCGAGGCCTCCGAGGAGGAGCAGGCTGCCCCACTCCTGCCAGCCCATCGAGGCCTCACCGTAGGCGCCGGTGAAGAGGGCCACGGGAAGGAGAAAAGCGGTGGCGAAGGCGACCTGCCCAATGGTCAGGGGAACGGGGTGAACGTGACGGAGCCAGCGACGAATGGAAACGGCGGAGATCCCGTAACAGGCGGTGGCGACGACTATGACGAGGATGCCGCGGGTCGAGTCACTGCCGAGGTCGCGGAGGCCGCCACCCATGAGCGCGACGACACCCGAGAAGCCGACGAGCAGGCCGACGACCTTCTTCGCCTCGAGGCGCTCGGTGCGGATGAGGATTGTGGCGAAGACGGCGACGAAGAGAGGCATGCCGGAGTTGGCGATGCTGGCCATGCCGCTTTCAACGTGTTTTTCGCCGTAGCCGAAGAGCGTCCAGGGCAGCGCGAAGTTGACGAAGGCGAGGACGGCAAGCGCGAGCCATGTCCGGGGGCTGCGGGGAAAACGGGAGCGCGCGAGCCAGGCGAAGGGCAGCAGTGCGAGCGTCCCCAAACTGGTCCGGGCGGCGCTCATGCCGACGGGATCCATACCGGCGTCCATGAGGACGCGGATGAAGAGGAATGATGCTCCCCAGACGGAGGCAGCAGTCAGCAATGCGGTGAGTTGGCGGGGCGTCACTCGGTAGCGGGACCTCTTACTAAACCTTAGCAGCCCGGGAGCGTTGGAGCCCGGGCCAATCGGTGGAGCCGGGGTCACCCAATTGGAGCAGAGCGGTTTCGAGAAGGAGCGTCGCCCACTGGCGTTCGCCGATCGGCTCTCCGGTGAAGCCCGGACACTCGAGGTGGCGAAGGAGGAGCGCGACGGCATCCCCGGTTCCGGCCAGCGTGGCGGAGACCGCCTCTTGAGCGGCGCCAATGCCGGGATAGACGGGCCTGGCCGACTGTTCCGAGACCCAGAGCACCTGGTGCGGGTACACGCGGCAGGCGGTGGGGCGGCCGTCATAGTGCCTGCAGGCGAGGTCGTCGCCGAGGAGGCGGCAACGCCCGCCGCTGCGTGCAAGCAGGTAGGGCTCGGCAAGTGGCAGGGCGATAGGCTTTCCGTCTTCTGATTCGAGAAAGTCCACGGGTTGCAGACCCGTGGCGGTTTGCATGCGACGGACGTCGGCTTCGCCTACGGGCACGCTGAATGTGCGACAACAGTGGGCGGAACAGGCTTCCGCCTGGCAAATGAAGGCCGGTGCCCCGGGAAGCAGGAGGTCGTAAGCGGGGTAATCGCTCGCGATACGGCGCCAGGTGTCTCGGAGGCGCTGTAAGGCGCGGGGTTGAACATTCACCACTTCATGGTAGATCAGTGTATTCGGTGTACCGAAGCGGGGCCGCGCGTTAGGCTGCGTTGCTGACTACACGTGTACCCGATATCTTTGCCGTCAATTTGGCGGGCAGTGGCAGGATTAGTGTGACGAACGAACAAACAACCGCAGCGATGTCTCCCGATGAGCGGGCGCGGCTCCGGAAGCAAATGGGTGAGCAGGCGGTGAAGCTTGCGATCAGTAGCCGGTGGGACGACGCGGTCAACTTGAATCGCGAGTATCTCCGGATGTTTGGCGACGAGCCGGACGCGTATAACCGGCTGGGGAAGGCTCTGACGGAACTGGGGCAGTTCAGCGACGCGCGTGAGAGTTACCGCAAGGCGCTGGAAGCCGACCCAACGAACACGATCGCAAAACGCAACCTCGACCGCCTGGCGACGATGAGAGACGCGCCGGTCGCGACGGTCCCGCCGACGACGCTGGACACGCGGCTGTTCATCGAGGAGACGGGGAAGGCCGCGTCCGCGATGCTGCAGGCGGTGGACACGACGCGGGCGAGTTTGCTGGACGCCGGAGATCTCGTGGACCTGCGAGTGCAGGGCAATGCGGTGAACGTCCACGCCGTGAGCGGGGAGTACATCGGCATGGTCGAGCCGCGGATTGGACTTCGGCTTGCCAGCATGATGAACGGCGGGAACACCTATACGGCCGCGATGGTGACGACTTCGGGAGAGTACAAGGTCATCATCCGGGAGACCTACCAGCACCCGTCGCAGATCGGGCGAGTGAGTTTTCCGCAGTCGCGAGCGACAGCTGACGTCCGGCCGTATACGCGGCGGGGCTTGCTTCGAAACCAGGCCGACGAAGTCGATTACAGCGACGACGACGAGGTCGAGGAAGAGGAGACGGACGAAGGCTGGACCGAAACCGACGCCGACGGGACGGTGGTGGGGGTCGACATCGAGACCGAGGACGAGAGTTTCGACTAGCCATCGTGCTTGAAGCGCCGGGGGCCGCGTGGCATCCTCAGAGCTTCGTGCGCGAGAAAAGTGGTGTGGCGGCCACAGCAGCCCTCGTCGACGCATCCTGACGTTTAAGCCGTGACTTCGGCGCGCCCCGAGAAGGTTGGCCCCGTGACTTCGCATCCCGTTGAAGCGATTGGCCTGACGAAGGACTTCGGCTCGTTTCGGGCGGTCGACGGCATTTCGTTCCAGGTGCGCGAGAACGAGTGCTTCGGGTTCCTTGGGCCGAATGGAGCGGGGAAGAGCACAACCATCCGGATGATCACCTGCTTTTCGCCAATCAGTGGCGGTTCGCTGCGAGTGGCGGGGAAGGACGTCACGCACGACGCCCGGGCGATCAAGTCGTTGCTGGGGGTGGTGCCACAGGAGGACAGCCTCGACCCGGACCTGCCGGTGCGGCAGAACCTGGAAGTCTACGCGCGGTACTACAACATCCCGAAGGACGTCGCACGGGAGCGCATCACGGAGGTGCTGGACCTGTTCCAGTTGCAGGAGAAAGCGAACTCACGCGTCGACGACCTCTCGGGCGGGCTCAAACGGCGGCTGGTGATTGCGCGGTCGCTTGTGAACGACCCGCAGATCCTGGTGCTCGATGAGCCGACGACCGGGCTGGACCCGCAGGCACGGCACCTGGTGTGGCAGAAGCTGCGGATGCTAAAGGCGCGCGGCGTAACGATGCTCCTGACGACTCACTACATGGACGAGGCGGCGCATCTCTGCGACCGGCTGGTGATCATGCACCGGGGAAGGATCCTGACGGAGGGGAACCCGCGCGAACTGATCGCGGAGCACGCGGGGAGCCACGTGCTCGAACTGCGGATGAGCAGCGAGGAGCGCGCGCCCTACCTCGGGGAGATGAGCGGCATCGAGGGGGTCGCTATCGAAGAGGTGGAGGACATGACCTATGTCTATGGCGCGGCGGAGGCGGCGGGGCGGATCGTCGAGCGAGTGGGCGACCCTTCGCGCGCGTTCCTGCGGCCGGGGACCCTGGAGGACGTCTTCCTGAGGCTGACGGGCCGGGGGTTGCTCGATTGACCGCCTTCACGGCCTCGCCGGACCTTTCGATCG
>DATBWD010000192.1:0-3518 GCA_036515015.1 Tepidiformaceae bacterium | reverse complement strand
GGCGTGCGGGCGTTCCGCTATTTCTTCGAGACTGCGCAGCGTCCGCACGGCGCCACCTGCCGCCGAATCGATCAGCCCGGAGATGACGCCGCCGTGGACCACCTCGTTGTAGTTCAGGTGCTCCTCGCGCAGTTCGATTCTGCAGAGCGTCCGCCCCGGTTCCGCCTCCAGGTACTCGATCCCGAGCAGTCCCCAATACCGCCCCGAGGTGACCGCTCGAACCGCGTCCAGTGCATCATCCACAGCCGAATCATGCCCCAGCCGCCCCCGGAACGCGACCCACCTCTTCAGGCGCTTGCGCCGCGCAACTTACCACTGGACCGGGATTCGGCCGCTACCGTCCCGCGCCCGCGCTTCGAACGCGGCACTTGTTCGGCGCCTGCCAGGTTCATGGGCAATCTCACCACCTTGCCGCCGGACTCCTTGAACCGAATGTCCAGATCGGCCCCCGCTGCCGCCAGCAACCGTGCCATGGTGTCGAACGTCGGCGAAGCCTCCGCTGCCTCAATTCGGGCGACCTCGGGCTGCTTCACTCCCGCGCGTCTCGCGAGTTCCGACTGAGAGAGGCCCTTGCGGCGCCGCAGTTCCGCCAGTTGGACCGCGAATGCGAAGACCGGCTTTCGCGCCTGGTATGCCGCCTGTGTTTCCGGATCCTCGAGCATCTTGTCTCGAAACCGCCTGAACTCGTCGTCCACTGCTCTGTCCTTCATTTCTTCATCTCACTGAACCTGGCCTGCTGAGCCAAATGTGGCGCCGGCGAAGGGCTATCTCCAGTTCTCGCCGGGGCGTCTTCTGCGTCCGCTTGGTAAATCCGTGGAGCAGGCCGAATGTATGGCCGAACCAGTGAAAATAGAGCACCCGGTAGATCCCATCCGGCCCCTTGGCGCGCAATTCCCAGATGCCATCCTCGAGGTGCTTGGCAAACGGCTCGCGGAGCCCTGTGCCGCGCTCCTCGAGCAGGTCGATGAGGATAAGCACTTCCGCCCGTGCCCTGGGCTCGAGTGACGCAATCCACTCCTCGACTGGTTTTCCGCCAGAATCGGTTGTGAAGGTGCGCGCCAGCCACGCCACTTCCCGATCGTAGCAGTCATAGGCCGGCTGTCAATAGCTTTTAAGCTATAGGAACAGGTGCGCCCTCAGGCGCTCGCCACCGTCCTCGGCAAAATCTCCCGCCGCGAAGCCTCGAATCGCTCGATCGCTTCCGCCTCTTGCATCGTCAGCCCGATGTCGTCCAGCCCCTCAAGCAGGCAGTGCTTCACGAACGGGTCGATTTCGAACCGCCGCGTGAAACTCCCGTCCGCCGTCGAAACCGTCTGCGTCTCGAGGTCGACTACCAGTTCCGACGACGGCAACTCCTCGGACCGCGCGATCAGGTGGTCGATGTCCTGCTGCCGCAGGGTCACCGTCAGCAGCCCGATCTTCGCGCAGTTGTTCCGGAAGATGTCGGCGAACGACGGCGCAATGATCGCCCGCAGCCCAAGGTCCTCCAGCGCCCACGGCGCGTGCTCCCGCGACGAACCGCACCCGAAGTTTGGCCCCGTCACCATGATCGGCGCGCCCGCGTACGCAGGGTTGTTCAACACAAAGTCCGGGTCCTTCCGCCACTCGTCGAACGCGAACGGCCCGAATCCCGTCCGGTCGATCCGCTTCAGGAACTCCTTCGAGATGATCTGGTCGGTGTCCACATCCGCGCGATTCAGCGGGATGGCCCTGCCCTTCACGGTCGAGAACTTCTCCATCTCAGGCTCCTCTGCGCCGTCGCGCTATTTCCAGTTGCGGATGTCGACGAAGTGGCCGGCAATCGCCGCCGCTGCCGCCATCTGGGGGCTGACAAGGTGCGTCCGGCCCCCTCGGCCCTGCCGCCCCTCGAAATTCCGGTTCGATGTCGAAGCGCAACGCTCGCCTGGAAGCAGGATGTCCGGGTTCATCCCGAGGCACATCGAACAGCCCGCCTCTCGCCACTCGAACCCGGCGTCCTTGAACACCTTGTCGAGCCCTTCCTGCTCCGCCTGCGCCTTCACGAGCCCCGAACCTGGCACCACCATCGCCGTCAGGGTGCTGGCGACCTTCCGCCCGCGCACGAATTCCGCCGCCGCCCGCAGGTCCTCGATCCGCGAGTTCGTGCACGACCCGAGGAACACCTTGTCCAGCGCGATGTCCTCAATCGCCGTGCCCGGCTTCAGCCCCATGTACACCAGCGAACGCTCCGCCAGCTCCCGAGCCTGCGGGTTCGGCGCCTCCGATGGGTCCGGCACGCGTCCCGTCACGGGCACGCTCTGCGCGGGCGTCGTTCCCCACGTCACGCAGGGCTCGATGTCTTCGCCCGCTAATTCGACCACCGTGTCGAACGTCGCCCCCTCATCGCTCGGCAGGCTGCGCCAGTAATCAAGTGCGCGTTCCCACTCCGCTCCCTTGGGCGCGAAGTTGCGCCCCTCCACATAGGCGAACGTCGTCTCGTCCGGGGCCACCAGCCCGGCACGCGCGCCCCCCTCGATCGACATGTTGCAGATGGTCATCCGCCCTTCCATCGAAAGCCCCCGGATGACGTCGCCCCGGTATTCGATCACGTGTCCGACGCCCCCCGAGACGCCTATCTTCCGGATGATCGCGAGGACAACGTCTTTCGCCGTCACCCCCGGCTCCAGCTCCCCGTTCACCTCGACCGACATCATCTTCGGCGTTGCCTGCGTCAGCGTTTGTGTGGCCAGCACGTGCTCGACCTCCGAGGTGCCGATGCCGAAGGCCAGCGCGCCGAACGCCCCGTGCGTCGACGTGTGGCTGTCGCCGCACACAATCGTCATTCCCGGCTGTGTCAGTCCCTGTTCCGGCCCAATGACGTGCACGATCCCCTGGCGCACGTCGCCCACGCCGAACAGGGGCACGTCGAACTCCTCGCAGTTCTTCCGCAGCGCTTCCACTTGCTGCACCGAAAGCGGGTCCGTCCAGGGCTTGTCGCGGTCGATCGTCGGGACGTTGTGGTCGACCGTCGCAAGTGTCAGGTCCGGTCGCCGCACCGTCCGCCCCGCGAGCCGCAACCCTTCGAACGCCTGCGGCGACGTCACTTCATGCACGAGGTGCAGGTCGATGTAGAGGAGGTCGGGCTTGCCCTCCTCCCTCCGGACAAGGTGGTCATCCCAGATCTTCTGGGCAGTCGTTCGTGGTTCGGCCATGTGTGGTTCTCCGGTTGGGGACGGGCGGCGGGAAACACCCGCGACGCCCGGTATGCCCAAGCCTAGTCGCTACCCGCCGCGGCGTCCAAGATATGGACTCCATCGATTCCATAGCTGGCCGGCATCTGTCGCGGCTGTCCCCGGGACGCCCGGCGCCCCGGCCTCGCCGCTGATGACCGCATATGCGGCTCGAAGCTGCATCCGAAGTGTTACGCCGGCCGGGCGATTCTAACCCTCCCCTTATGGTCTTCCTTGCCGCCCGTCGGGTACTGTTACCCCCTGGCAACCGCCTGGAGCCGTGTTATCCACAGGCGAGAGGAGCCCTCACCTCATGCCCAGCCGGTTCAT
>DATBWD010000191.1:0-8726 GCA_036515015.1 Tepidiformaceae bacterium | reverse complement strand
GCGTCGAGGGCATCCGTGACCTGCCGGGCTTCGGGCTTCGTCCCTTCGGCCATTTCGGTGATTCCGCCGGCGTTGTCGGTGATGGGGCCGAAGGTGTCCATGGCGAGGACGTAGGCGGCCGACATGAGCATGCCCATGGTGGCAACGGCGGTACCGAACACGCCGGTCGAGAGATTGCTGACGTTCGGAAGGTCGGCCTGCTGGCCGAGGACGAACGAGGCGACGAGGGCGGTGCCCACGGTGATCGCCGTGGCGGCGGTGGTTTCGAAGCCGACGGCGGTCCCGATGATCACGTTTGTTGCCGGGCCCGTGCGGCTCGCATTGGCGATTTCCTGCACAGGGCGCCACGACCCGGAGGTGTAGTACTGGGTGATGTACACGAATGCGAGGCCGGTGGCGACACCAACGAGGCCGCAGAAGAAGAACCAGTACCACACGTCGTCGAGCATGAGGTATGTCACCGCGGCGAGGCCGATGACGCTCAGGACGGTGATGACCAGGTAGCCGCCGTTCAGGGCGCCCATGGGGTCCTTGGTCCGGCGCGACCAGAACGGCACCGTCAACATGCCGGCGACAGTTGCGAACACGCCGAACGAGCGAAGGACGAGCGGGAAGAGGATCCATTCGATGCGGCCGGTCGCGGTGAAGAGGGCGACGCCGAGGATCATGGCGCCAATGTTTTCGGCGCTCATCGATTCGAACAGGTCGGCGCCGCGGCCGGCACAGTCACCGACGTTGTCGCCGACGAGGTCGGCGATGACTGCGGCGTTGCGCGGATCATCTTCCGGGATACCCGCTTCGAGTTTGCCGACCAGGTCGGCGCCGACATCGGCAGCCTTGGTGTAGATGCCGCCGCCCAACTGGGCGAAGAGGGCGACGAAGCTTGCGCCGAACCCGAAACCGACGATGAGGAAGGGGGCATCATCGATCGGGTTGTTCAGGATGTTGCTGTAGATGGCGAAGATGCTCGAAACGCCGATGAGGCTGAGCGCAACGACGAGGAAGCCGGAGACGGCCCCGCCGTGGAGCGCGGTGTTGATGGCCTCCGACAGGCTGCGCTGGGCCGCGGAAGCAGTCCGGGCGTTGGCGCGAACAGCGATCGACATGCCGATGTAGCCGGAGACACCCGAGGCGGCGGCGCCCACGATGAAGGCGATCGAGGTAAGCAAGGCCATTTCGGCCGAGTCTTTGAAGATGCCGACGACCGCGCCGACGACGATCGCGGTGCCAGCGGCGAGGAGGCTGATCGTGACGTACTGGCGGCGCAGGAAGGCATTGGCGCCTTCCAGGATCATATCGGCGACTTCTTGCATGGCCGGCGTACCGCGGTCCCGGCGGAGGACGTCGTAGGCCAGCCAGGCCGCGTAGAGGACGGCAGTCAGGCTGGCGAGCGGAATGACAATTTGTGCGAGTAGCACGCGAAAACTCCTACGGCAGGTGGAAGCACGGCAGGGGTTGGCGCCCCCAGGACGTTCAGGCAGGCAGGCGCTGAAGGAGGGACTTGATCCGCTCCTCGTCGGCATGCAGCCGTTGGCGCCACTCGAAATTCTCGGTATTGGAGATTTCCATCCGCAGTTCGCCCAGGGAGCGTTCGAGGATCTGCCTCAGCAGTTGGGCCTCGGCCTGGTCGAGTTCAATGCGCATGGCGGCCCCCAGTTGCCTCGCCTGGAGGCCTGGGTTCCGGACTGGTCGCCGTGGGATCGCACCGGGTGTGCGACCGACGACGCAACCGTGGGCGGGAGTCAACCATCATGAAGAAAGCCCCTGCGGTAGTCTCGGTCGCAGGGGGATGCAGGGCACTGTCTGTGTCCTGCCTGCGCGGTCAGAGTCGCCGATGGCGACTGCCTTCCTGGCCCCTCTGCGCTTGGCAGGATAATAGGTGTGCCCGGTGTTACAGGCCAACGCCAGCGCCGCCGCTTAGAACGGCTTGAAGATGGCTAGCCAGGCGAGGAGCGGGACGCTGATGACGAGGGCCGTGCCGAAGACGATGGGGACGCGGTCGTCCAGGATTTCGCGCAGTTCTTCGGTTTCTTCGCCTTTCTTGGCGGCGATCAGCGCGGCGAGGCGCGCCCGGCGCAGCCCGAATCCGAGCAACGGCAGGCAGACGAAGTAGAAGAAGATGTAGAGCAGGGTGAGGGCGGCGAGCCAGCCATCGCGGACGAAGTTGTAGTCCTGGGCGACGCCCCAGAAGAAGCCGGTGATGCCGGTTGCCATGGCGCCCGGGAGGAGCACGCGGGTCTCGTTGTTCGCGGCTTCGACGAGGGCGTACATCTGGTACTTCACATCCTTCGAGGCCCAGGCGCGGAGGATGAGGGGATAGGTCGCACCGAGGCCTGCTCCCAGCCAGATCAGGCTGAGGACGTGGACGATGCGCCAGTAGTCCATCAGCCGGTGGTGACGGCTGCGGGGTGTGGGGCGCCCTTCTGGCGGGCGACCGCGGCGCGAATGAGTTCGCGGAAGAGCGGATGGGGGCGGTTGGGGCGGCTCTTGAGTTCTGGGTGGAACTGGGTGCCGAGCATGAACGGGTGACCGGCAATCTCGGAGATCTCGACGAGCGAGCCATCGGGGGAGGTGCCACTGACGCGCAGGCCGGCGGCCTCGAGTGGTTCCCGGTAGAGGTTGTTGAACTCCCAGCGATGGCGGTGGCGTTCGGAAATCAAATCGGTCTGGTAGGCCTTTTCGGCGAGCGAACCCGGGATGAGGCGGCAGGGGTAGCCGCCAAGTCGCATGGTGCCGCCGAGGTTGGTCACGCCCTGCTGTTCTTCGAGGAGGCTGATGACCGGGTAGGGCGTCTCGCGGTCGAACTCGGTGGAATTGGCGCCGTCCATGGCACACACGTTGCGGGCGAGTTCGGTGACCATGACCTGCATGCCGAGGCAGAGGCCGAGGTAGGGGATGCGCTGTTCGCGGGCAAAGCGGGCCGCGCGGATCTTGCCTTCCCAGCCACGTTCGCCGAAGCCGCCGGGCACGATGATCGCATCGACCCCGGCGAGGACGACAGCCGGGTCGCGGCTTTCGAGGTCTTCGGCGTGGATCCAGCGAATGTCGGTCTCGACGCGGTTGGCGATACCGGCGTGGGCGAGCGATTCCTTCACCGACAGATAGGCGTCGTGGAGTTCGACGTACTTCCCGACCACGGCGACTTCGACCACGCCGTCGGGATGCTTGAGGCGGTCGACCATGTCGCGCCATTCGGTAAGGTCGCGTTCGCCCTGGTAACCGAGGCGGTCGATGACGTAGTCGCCGAGGCCGCGTTCTTCGAGGATGAGCGGCACTTCATAGATCGTGTCGGCGGTTTCGAGCGGGATGACGGCCTGGGGATCGACGTCGCAGAAGAGGGCGATCTTGTCGCGGATGTCGCGGGGGACCGGGTGGTCGCTGCGGGCGATGATGACGTCGGGCTGGATACCCATGGAACGCAGTTCGCGGACCGAGTGCTGGGTCGGTTTCGTCTTCAGTTCGCCGGTTGCACCGACCCACGGGAGGAAGGTGACGTGGACGCTGAGGCGGTTCTCGCGGGGCTCTTCGTGGCGGATCTGGCGGATGGCTTCGATGAAGGACTGGCCTTCGATGTCGCCGACGGTGCCCCCGACTTCGCAGATGATGACATCGGCCCCGGATGCCTCGACGGCGGCGCGGATGCGGGACTTGATCTCGTTCGTCAGGTGGGGGACGGCCTGGATGGTGCCGCCGAGGTAGTCGCCGCGGCGTTCGCGTTCGAGGACGGAGAGGTAGACCTGGCCGCTGGTGACGGAGGACGCCTGGGAGAGGTCCTGGTCGATGAAGCGTTCGTAGTGGCCGAGGTCGAGGTCGGTTTCGGCGCCGTCGCTGGTGACGAAGACTTCGCCGTGCTGGTAGGGCGACATGGTGCCGGGGTCGACGTTGAGGTAGGGGTCGAGTTTCTGGATGGTGACGGAGATGCCGCGGGATTTGAGGATCCGTCCGAGGCTGGCGGTAGTGATGCCCTTGCCAACTGAGCTAACGACACCACCTGTTACAAAGATGAACTTGGGCATGGCCTCCCGCGTGGCACGTTGCTCTACCGATCCTAGGGGTGGGTCTCACGCAGTGTCAACGAACATATGTGTTAGGGGGGGAGGAGGGAGGAGGGAAGCGCGCTGCGCGCGTTCGGAGGCGAGAGCAGTGAGGCGAGAGGCGAGAGCGGGCTGACAGGTGACAGGTGACAGGTGACAGGTGACAGGGCGAAGTATCGCGAAAGAGTGCTTTTACGCTACGGGCGGCACCGTCAGATCAGGAGGGGAGTTCGGCGGGGCGTTGGGAGGCGAATGTCGGGCAGTTGCGGAGGCCGTAGAGGCACTGGCGGCAGAAGCAGGGGTTGGAGCCGTCGTAGCAGGCTTCGCCGCGGAGGGCTTCGAGGCCTTCGCGGACGAGCCAGGGGACGAGCAGGAGCGCAGCGATCGCGTCGATCCACCACCAGCCAGCGATGGCGACGGCGAGCAGGCCGGCCAGGGCGGTGAGCGAAAGGTAGGAGCAGGCAATGGTCTCGCGGGCTTCGGCGGCGAGAGCGGGCATCTGCACGCGGGCGGCGGTCCAGAGCTTTGCCAACGAGAGTACCGGCATGAGGACCAGCGATGCGGTGAGAAGGATGATGCCGGCGAGCGATTCGTCGGCGCCTTCGCGGCCGTAGAGGGACAGGGCCGACTGGAAGACGACGGCCGCGGCGAGGATGAGGAACGTCGCGCCGATGAAGCGCAGTGCCCGGGCTTCGGCACGCTCACCGGCCTCTTCGTCCTTGAATGAGAGGCGCCAGAGCACGGCGCCGGCCGCGAGGACTTCGAGGTAGCTATCGGCGCCGAAGGCAACGAGGGTGATGGAGTCAGCGGCAAGGCCGCTGTAGATGGCAATGGCGCCTTCGAAGACGTTGTAGACGGCGGTCGCTACGAGCAGGCCGATTGCGAGTCGGACCAGTCCCCGTTGCGAAGCCACCGGCTAGGGTCCTCTCGTGGGGCCGGACGGCTCGGTGGCGTCGAGCGCGGATTCGAGGCGGCGGGCTTCGGCTTCGAGTTCGGCCTTGCGGAGGGCGGCTTCGAAGCGCTCGCGCGGGATGGCGACGATGAGGATCGCGATCGCGAGGAAGGCGACGAGCGCGTCGTCGAGCTGGCCGAGGACGGGGATGAAGTCGGGGATGAGGTCGAACGGCATCGCCAGGTAGGCCACGAGGATGGTCAGGATCACCTTGGCCGGCAGGGGCACACCCGGATCGACGAGGAGCGTGCGGCCGAAGGTGAGCTTCCCGCGCATGGGCAGCGCGAGGAAGCGGCGGCCACGCCGGCTCACGCGGAGAAGCCGGATCGCGACGGCGGTGAGGGCGATCAGCACTCCAATTGCGAGGACGAGCCATCCGTACCAGGGCATGCCTCCAGTGTAGCGGTAGCGGCCCGTTGGGATGGCAAGGTGCTGTGCTACGATCGCAGTGGCGTCGCGCGTGCGATGCACCCCAACGACCGAGGCCGCAGTTTGTTGAAGCGAATGCCCATCGACCACGCACGCATCCAGTCGGCGGTGAACGAACTGCTTGCTGCCATCGGGGAAGACCCGAACCGGGAAGGGTTGCTCGAGACGCCGCGGCGAATCGCGGACATGTATGCGGAGATCTTCGGCGGGCTGGAGATCGACCCGACCGAGTACCTGAAGGTCGGCTTCGAAGTCGCCCACGATGAGATGGTCATCCTCCGGGACATCCCCTTTTACAGCATGTGCGAGCACCACTTCCTGCCGTTTCACGGCGAGGCGCACGTCGGTTACGTGCCCGATGGGAGGGTCGTCGGGATCAGCAAGCTGGCGCGGGTGGTAGAGGCGTTCGCCCGGCGGCCGCAGATCCAGGAGCAACTGACCAGCCAGGTAGCCGAGGCGATCATGGAGGCGCTCCAGCCGGACGGCGTAGCGGTCGTGATCGAGGCGGAGCACCTCTGCATGACGATGCGCGGGGTGAAAAAGCCGGGCAGCCGAATGGTCACCAGCGCGATGCGCGGGCAATTCAAGCGGTCGAGCGTGACGCGGGCGGAGTTCCTTTCGCTCGTGTCGGGACACAGGGCCTGATGGGTCAGCCGGACGACGACGGCATCGCGGTCGCTGCCCCGCTGATCACGGCGGAGCCGCTGGAGTCGCTGGCGCCGGAGTGGGCGTCGCTGCACGCGCGGTCGGAGGAGCAACTGCCGTACCTCCACCCGTCGTGGCAGGCGACCTGGCTGCGGCATTTCGGGAAGGGTACCGAGCCGGTCTTCCTCGCTGTGCGGCTGGACGAGGAACTGATCGGTGTGGCCGCGCTCGACATGGACCCCTCGGGCGCGCGCCAACTGGGCGACCCGGAGGTGTGCGATTACGCCGGGATCCTGGCGGCGCCCGGGCAGGAAGGGGCGGTCGCATCCGGTGTGCTGGAGTGGGTGACCGAGGACCTCGGTTCCAGGCTGACGCTCTGGGGAGTGCCCGAAGATTCGCCCATGCGGACGGCGTTTGCCCCGGCTGCAGCGGCGTTCGGCTGGTCGTACACGGAGGAGGAAGAGGCGATTGCGCCGCGGGCGGCACTGCCGGGCGACTTCGAGGCGTACCTGGCCGGCCTGCGGAAGCATGAGCGCCACGAGGTGCGGCGAAAGCTGCGACATCTCGAAGCAGCGGGGCAGGTGGCCTTCGAAAGCTACACCGACCGCGCAAGCGTCGAGGCCAACTTCGACCGCTTCCTGGAGATGATGCGGGCGAGCCGGCAGGACAAAGCCGAGTTCCTGACGGGGGAAATGGAGGGATTCTTCCGAGACCTTGCCGCCTCGCTTAGCGACGCGGGCCTGCTGCGGCTTTCGAGCCTGTCACTCGACGGGAAGAGCACCGCGATGATCTTCTGCTTCGAAAGCGAGAGCAGCGTGTTCCTCTATAACAGCGGTTACGACCCCGCGTTCGGGCACCTGGCGGTCGGCCTGCTTTCGAAGGTGCTGGCGATCCGGGATGCAATCGGGCGCGGGAAGCGCGTGTTCGACTTCCTGCGCGGCGAGGAAGAGTACAAGCGGCACCTCGGGGGCGAGCCGCGACGCGTGCTCCGGCTGGTGATGGAGCAGAGTTGACAGCGGGTTGCCGGCGGGGATCGCGATTCATGCGAAATTCTTACAGACTGGCCCCTGTTGAAGCGGGCACAATGGTCGATAGGGGCGTTATTATTTCGCCCAGAGGTATGGGGTCGTGATTGGCTTCAGCTTTGGTGCGTTTCTCGTTTACCTGGCCGCCCTCACGTTAATGGTGGGCGGGGGCTTCTACGGGCTTATCGCGAGCAAGCACCCGGCGTTCCTCGTGCCAATCCTGATGGGCTTGTTCTTCTTCTACCTTTGCTGGGAGGCGGTGGTGGAGACGGGCGACCGGCCGCCGCCGCCTTCGAAGCAACGCTAACGTCGCAAGCAGCCTGTAATGCGGATTTACGCCGGGGCGGACCGGCGGCTGTGTATGCTGTCTAAGAGGTTTCCATGCGGCATATCCGGCTAGGCGCACTCTTCGGGATCCCGATCCTCATTCACCCACTCTGGTTCATCATTTTCGGCCTGACGACGCTCATCCTCGCCCGGGAGGTCTACCCCTCGGCCCTGGAAGACGATGGGACCGCGACGCATGTGACGCTGGCACTGGCAAGCGCCGTGCTCTTCTTCGCCTCGATACTGCTGCACGAACTGGCGCACAGCCTCGTGGCGCGGGTGTATGCGATCCCGGTGAAGAGCATCACGCTCTTCCTGTTCGGGGGCGTGGCACAGATCACGCGAGACGCAACGAAGCCGCTCAACGAATTGCTCATGGCGCTGGCGGGGCCGGCGACGAGCATGCTGCTGGCGCTTGCGTTTTTCGCGATCTGGGCACTGACTGGCGGCGCCACGGATCGGCCGTTGGAAGTCATGCTCATCTGGCTGGGCCTGATGAACGGTGTGCTCGCCGTCTTCAACATGCTCCCGGCGTTCCCGATGGACGGCGGCCGGGTCTTCCGATCGGCGGTCTGGCTGGTAAGCGGCAGCTACCACCGGGCGACCAGCGTGGCGGCATGGACCGGGCGCGGGTTCGCCTGGGCAATGATGACGCTCGGCTTCCTCTGGCTTCTCGGGTTCGATACGTACGTCACGGGAACGCCGGTAAATGGGGGCTGGATGATCCTCATCGGCCTGTTCCTGGAGAACGCGGCGCGCCAGAGTCTCGCCCAGAACCGGTTCGTGGAAGCGCTGGGGAAGTACCGGGCGGGCGACCTGATGGTGAGCAACCCGCCGGTGGTGGAAGGGAACGTGAGTGTCGCCGCCCTGGCCCGGGGTGTGCTCGAACTGAACCCTCGAGTCTGCTACTTCGTCGAGCGCGACGGGAAACTCGCGGGGATCATCAGCGCCTACCAGATGCGGGCGGTGCCGGAAGCGATGTGGGACGCGACGACCGCGGCGCAGGCGATGGTGCCGAGCGAGCGGTTGCATGCGACCTCCCCGGACGATCGGGCCTCGGATGTGTTGATGGCGATGGAGACGGAAGAGTTGCTGCACATGCCGGTGGTGTCGGACGGCCGGGTGGTGGGTGTGATTTCGCGCGACCGGCTGATTTCGGTGCTGCGGCAGTCGGGGCTCGTGCCCGCTTAGGGCTCCGGTTCGCCCCATCTCCCCATCGCCCCATCGCCCCATCGCCCAGTCGCCCAGTCGCCCGCTCGCCCGCTCGCGGGAACGCGGGTACGCTCCGTGCCATGGATGTGCGACTGGCGGGGG
>DATBWD010000190.1:0-3412 GCA_036515015.1 Tepidiformaceae bacterium | reverse complement strand
TCTCGTAGAGCAGAGACCTCAACCTGCCTGCCCACGAATCCTTCGCGCAAGGAGCTTCTCTGCATGACAGCCCCTCATACCTCAGCGGTGGCGGGCAGTATGTCGCCCTGAGCGGAGGGGAGTCAACGGGGCGAACTGTTTGCCCAATCGAAACGGGGATGTTACCGGGCATGGACCAGGCTTAAGCGGGTGCGACGGCGTCCCGGCCTACCGTGGAAATGGAAGGTTTGGGAGGAGGTACACACCATGGACTCTCACGTTGACCACGTCGGCGGACGCTCGGGCGGGCGCACGTTCACCGGCCGGATGATCGCCTGGATCGTCGCGGCGGCCATCGTCATCGGCATGGCGCTCATACTCCTGTTCGCCATCGGCGATGACGGCAGCAGCAGCCGCGATGTCGTCGAACCGCAGGACACGGGGGCGGGTTCGATGCCGCAAAGCACGCAGGAAGCGGGCGGGCAGTCGAACCCTGGCAGTGGAGGCGGGCGCTAACCCGTCCTTCTCCGGTCATGCGCCGCGCGGCCTCTGGTAGAGTGCCGCCATGAGGAAGGTCCAGCAGCTCGCCGGGTTCGTTTCGACCGCTGAGGCGGCGGCCGCGCCCTACCGCTACCTGCCCTTCGAGGTGCCCCCGCGCTGCACGCGCATCGACGTTTCCTACCACTTCTACTCCGACGGCGGCCCATCGACGGTCGACATCGGCCTGTTCGACATCCGCGGCACGGAGCCGCTGACCGGCGGCTTCCGTGGCTGGAGCGGGTCGGCCCGGCGCTCGTTTTCGATCGAACGCGAATCGGCGACACCGGGGTACCTCGCGGGGCCGCTGCCTTCGGGCACGTGGTGGGTAAGCCTCGGGCTCTACTCGGTGCCCGAACCGGGCGTGCGCTGGTTCGTCACGGTCGAAGTCGAATCCGCGCGCGATGAACCGCCGGCAGTCGCGCCCTCGCATCCGTCGCAGCGCGAACCCGTGCCCGCCGATGACGGCCGGCTCACCTGGATCCCCGGCGACCTCCACTCCCATAGCGAGCACTCCGACGGCGCCAACACCGTCGCGGAGATTGCGGCCTTCGCCCTCCAGCGCGGCCTCCGCTACCTCGCCATCACCGACCACAACACCATCACCCACCACAACGAGGTCGACGCCTTCCACCACCCGGGCCTGCTGCTCATCCCCGGCGAGGAGGTGACGACGAACAGCGGCCACGCGAACGTCTGGGGGCTGCGCGAATGGGTCGACTTCCGTGTGACGGCGGACGAAGAGATGCACCGCCTGTTCCGCTGGGTCGAGTCGCGCAGGCGGCCGTTCTCGATAAACCACCCGAAGTCCGTGGGGCCGCCGTGGTTGTGGACGGACCCCGGCTTTCGCATCCGCGAGGTGTGGCAGGCGCCGTGGAGGTGGTTCAACTGGCAGTCGGTGCAGGATTGGGATGCCCTCCTCGCCGATGGTGAACGGATCACGCCCGTCGGGGGGAGCGACGCGCACAGCGTCCCGCCGGCAGAGCCGATGCACCCGCACCACATCGGCGACCCGACGACGTGGCTGCAGGTGCGCGGCGTCCCGACCGAGGCGAAGATCCTCGAGGCCATCACCGCCGGCCGGACGGCCATCTCGGACGGCCCCGAGGGGCCGCGGGTGCACATTGTCCCGGGCGATAACGAAGACTCGCTGGCCATCGAGACCCACGGGGCGAAGGGTTGCACGCTCGTACTCGTGGTCGACGGTGAGCAGCGCTACCGCACCGAAGTCACCGCCGAGGGCCAGGTCATCCCCGTCCCGGGTGACATCCGCCACGAGCGCTACATCCGCGCCGAACTGCGGACGCCCCCGCCCGAGCCCGGCGGTCACGAAGACACGCGGGCGCTCTCGGCGCCTGTTTATAGGGAATAGGGTGACGAGGCGATGGGGCGACGGGGCGACCGGGGCGAACCGAGGACTGCGCCGCGAACGACGTCTTCATCGTCGAGGGCAGGCAGGAACGCTACGGGAACAAGGACGCTTGGTCGGTGGCGCGGCGCTCCTGACCACCCTGCGCGATCTACAGCAGGCGTGCCTCGAGGGAGACCTCCGGGACAGCCAGAGCCTTCGATACCGGACAGTTCTCCTTCGCCTCCCGGGCGTGCTCCTGGAAGGTCGCCTCGTCGATGCCCGGCACGTCCCCTTCGGTGCTCAGCTCGATCCGCGTGATCGAGAACCCCCCGCCGGTGTTGTCGATGTGGACCCTGGCGGTCGTTGAGATGCGTCTCGGGTTGAGGCCGGCGCGGCCGAGGACACCGGCGAGGAACATCGAAAAGCAGCCGGCATGTGCCGCGCCGAGGAGTTCCTCGGGATTGCTGCCGACGCCCTCCTCGAATCGTGACCCAAATGAGTAGGCACCTTCATAGGCGCCGCTCCCGAGTTTCATCTGGCCGTTCCCCTCGCGCAGGTTACCCAGCCACTCGGCCTCGGATGTTCTAACTGGCATGGTTGCTCCCTCGCACTCGCAAGCTTTGGTGGGCAGAGCCCGCAACTATGCTACTCGTTCGACGGCCATCCCTTCGTCAGGAGATCCTTGAGGCGGGCGGCGACATCGGCCTCGCGGTGCAGGGGAAGCCTGAGCAGCTCTAGTGAAAGCAGGCGATAGAGATCCTGAAGAGACGGCTCGCCAGCCAGGGCGCGGAGGTGAGCATCGACCGTGCGGGCGTCGCCCCTGGCGATCGGCCCGGTGAGGGCAGAAGCGAAGTCCAGCCGGGCGACGTTTTGCACAGCTGAAGTAAGCAGCGGAGACAACGCCTCCCGGCCAAGCTCGGGCGGCAACCCTGCCAGCTCCCATACGCGTGCCGCCGCGTTGGCAAGACCAACAACATGGTTGCTGACCATGACGGCAGCCACATGGTAGAGCGCTCTATCCACACCCTCCAGCCGGAAGGATCGAGCGCCAAGGTCGGTAACAATTGATTCCAGTAGCGGCCCCAGGTTGGGCCCTGCCTCTATGCCACAGAAAACGCCACGAAAGCGCTCGGGCTCCGGCGAACGCGACGGAAAGGACTGCAATGGATGGACACAGCCCGGGCTGCCGCCAGCCCCGGTCACTGCAGTGAGCACCTCCAGTCCCAGTGCGCCACTGCAGTGCACCACCGTGTGCTGCCGCTGCCACCGGAGACTCGCGCTGAGCGGCTCGATGACCGCGTCCGGCACCGTCAGGAATACCAGATCACAGAGTGCGAGGACATCGCCGGGATCGGAAGTGGCCCGGACGCGATCTCCGAGTGTGATTGCGAGGGAGCGTGCCGACTCCAGTCTGCCGCTGGCGACAGCCCGAACGTCATAGCCGGCCTGGCGAAGGCCACCGCCCAGCGATGCTCCGAGCCGTCCGGCTCCGACTATCCCGACTGCCACGGAAGCCTGATCCTGCACCAGAGCAGCTTACGCTCC
>DATBWD010000189.1:0-9682 GCA_036515015.1 Tepidiformaceae bacterium | reverse complement strand
CCCTTCGGGGACGCTTCCTTCACCAGCGCCGTCTCGATGACCATGCTCCACCATGTGCCCTCGCCCCAACTCCAGGATCGCCTGTTTGCCGAAGTGTTCCGTGTCCTCGAACCCGGTGGCGTCTTTGCCGGCTCCGACAGCACGCCGAGCCTGCGCTTCCGGCTTGCGCATGTTTTCGACACCATGGTGCTTGTAGATCCGGCCACACTTGGCGGGCGTCTCGAACGGATCGGTTTCAGCGATGTCCACGTCCGGGAAGGCCGCGGGGCCTTCCGCTTCCGCGCTCGCCGGCCCGCCTAGATTCGGTCAGGCTCTGACCGACGCCGCCCGCGCGTCAGTGATCCCCGGTACGGGGAAGGCTCGCGCGAATTCCGCCACTTCCGCCTTCACACGCTCGCGCACGCCCTCGCCGTCAGGGTCGTCCAGCACTCGCAGAATCCAGCCGCCGACCCGCCGCATCTCGTCCGAACCCATCCCCCGTGAAGTCAGCGCCGGGGTCCCCATCCGGAGGCCGCTCGTCACATACGCCGACCGCTCGTCATAGGGAATGGTGTTCCGGTTGGTCACAATCCCCGCGCCCTGGAGCGCGTTCTGCGCCTTCAGACCGCTGATCCCCTTCGAACCGCAGTCCGCGAGGAGGAGGTGGTTGTCCGTGCCGCCGCTCACCAGCCGGAGGCCCCCGGCCATCAGTGTCTCAGCCAGGACAGCGGCGTTCTCGACGATCTTCGCTGCGTAGTCCTTGAACTCCGGCTTCAGCGCCTCGCCGAAAGCGACAGCCTTGGCGGCAATCGAATGAAGGTGCGGCCCGCCCTGCGTCCCCGGGAAGACAGCCTTGTCGAGCGCGTCGGCATGCTCGATCTTGCAAAGCGCGAGCGCCCCCCGCGGCCCGCGAAGCGTCTTGTGGGTCGTCGTCGTGATGACATCCGCATACGGCGCCGGCGACGAATGCACCCCGCCCGCCACCAGCCCGGCGATGTGCGACATGTCGACCATCAGCAGCGCCCCCGCGGCTCTTGCCACCTCGGCGAACGCGGCGAAGTCGATCGCCCGCGGATAAGCCGTCGCCCCCGCCACGATGATCTTCGGCTTCGCCTCCAGCGCCACCGCCCGCACCGAAGCCATGTCGATGACTTCCATCTCGCGGTCCACCGTGTAGGGCACGAAGTTGTAGAGCCGGCCGCTAAAGTTCACCGGCGAGCCGTGGGTGAGGTGCCCGCCCTGGCTCAACTCCATCCCCATGATCGTGTCGCCCGGGTCGACGAACGCCAGGTACGCCGCCATGTTCGCCTCGGCGCCGCTCGTCGGCTGGACGTTCGCGTGGTCAACCTTGAACAAGAGGCGCGCCCGCTCGATGGCCAGGCTCTCGAGGCGGTCACTGTGCTGGTTGCCGGCGTAGTACCGCTTCCCCGGGTAGCCCTCGGCGTACTTGTTCGTGAACACCGAACCCGTTGCCTCGAGCACTGCCGCCGATGCGTAGTTCTCGCTCGCAATCATCTCGAGCGATTCAATCTGGCGGACCTGCTCGTCCGCGATGATCGCGGCGATTTCGGGGTCACGCTCCTCAAGAGCAGACATAACGGCCTCCGCGGGACACTACGTGGTGTGGGCTGCCTACAGCGTACAGCCCCACCCGCTTCAGGTCAGTCGGACCGCACCTCTACCTCGTCGCCGTCCTCGAAGTACAGTTCGAGGGCCTCCCGGATAGCCTTCCGTGCTTCCTCCGGGGAATCCCCAAATGACGACACATCCGGGCCCAGTGCCTGCGCCACCCAGAACCGCCCCTCTCGGTACATGACCACCCGGACTCGCATGCCCCAATCCTACCACCACGTCAGCAGGTCACTCGCTACCGCTTTCGGCGTTCTTGCCCTCCTCCCTTCTCCTCCTCCCTCCTCCCCTGTACCCTACCGATATGCTGGAGCTGACCAAACGACTCCTCTCCGCGGCCGAAGGCGGCGAACCCGTCTTTCTCGCCTCCGTCCTCGAACCCGGACCGGCCCACCTCCAGCCCGGCGCGCGCCTCCTCGTCGAACGCTCCGGCGACCGCATGGGGACACTTGGCGACCCCGCCCTCGACGACCTTGTCGCCGCCTTCGCCATCGAAGCCTTCGAGCGCCACACCGCCGAGACCGTCTACGTCGGTGAAGGCAGCCTCTCCACTCGCACCACCCCCGGTGCTACCAGCGTCTACATCGAAGTCGTCGAATCCAAGCCGGTCTTTCTCGTCGTCGGAGCCGGCCACGTCGGGCGCGCACTCGCCAGGCTCGCCGACTTCCTCGACTTCCATGTCGCAGTCATCGACGACCGTGAAGAGTTCGCCGATCCCGAACGAATCCCCTGGGCCGACCAGGTCATCTGCGACGACTACGAAGCCGCGCTCGACGCCTTCCCCATCGATGCCAACACCTCCATCGTCCTCGTCACGCGCGGCCACAAGCAGGACGAACTCTCCCTCCGCCACTGCCTCGGCCGGGGTGCGGGCTACCTTGGCATGATCGGCTCCCGCCGTCGCACCGACACGGTCCTCCGCCACCTCCGGGACGAAGGCTTCGATCCGGAGGACCTCGCCCGCGTGCGCACCCCGATCGGCCTCGACATCGGCGCCGAAACCCCCGAAGAGATAGCCGTCAGCATCGTCGCCGAGGTCATCATGCTTCGTCGAAGTGGTGGCGGCGGCCCCATGTACCACCGCTCGGCCGACTGGCGCTCCCTCTAACGGCGTAGACGCGACTGCAACGCCGAGGGGTCTACAATGATCAGATGGATGGCTTCACCGTCTCCGAAACGCCGGACCTGAGGTCGCCCGTCGTGGTCATGGCATTCGGTGGTTGGAGTGACACCGGCACCGTCACTACCGATACCGCCCAGCGCCTGATCGACGCCTACAACGCCCGGCGATTCGTCACTGTCGACCCCGAAGACTACTTCGTCTTCACCGAGACCCGTCCCCTGGTCCGCCTCGCCGAGGGCGGTGTCCGCGAACTCCAGTGGCCCGTCAATGAGGCCTACTGGGCAAGCATCGAGGGTGCCCCGCACGACATCGTCGTGGTCAGCGGGATGGAGCCCAACCTCCTCTGGCGGACCTTCGCCACCCGCTTCGCCGAAATCATCGCGGGCCTGAAGCCCTCCATTGTCGCGACACTCGTTGCCCGCCCCGCGGCCACACCCCACACGCGGCCGATTCCCGTGACGGGATCCTCGGCCGACCCCCGCCTCGCCGCCAAGTATGGCCTCGGCCGTTCACTCTACCAGGGGCCGACAGGCATCCTCGGCGTCCTGCACGATGCCCTCCGCCAGCACGATATCGACCTCATCAGCCTGGCCGCGGGCGTGCCCCACTACCTCAACGTCGAAGAAAACCCGCCCGCGACCGCCGCTCTCCTCAACGCCCTCGAACCTGTCCTCGGCGTCGCCCCGCCCCTTGGTAACCTCGAAGAAGAAAGCGCCCGCTTCCTCGAACGCGTCGAGGATGCCTCCCGCGGCGACGACCAGATCGGCGCCTACGTTCGCACGCTCGAAGAACACTACGGTGAACAGGAAGAAGTCGAAGACGCTGGCGAGGGAGGCGATCTCCCCTCCGCGGACGACATCCTCCGGGACGTCGAAGACTTCCTGCGCGGCGGCAACTAAGGCCGCAACCACGTGCCCGGCGATTCACGTCTCGTCTATTCCACCGATGGCGGCCGGGTCAGACCCCCATCCGATGAAAAGCCCGCGAAATCGCGCCGTGGCCAGCCCTCCGCACGCCGCCAGCAGGTCCCCGACGACGGCATCGTCCGCATCATGCGGGACAGCCGCGGCCGTGGTGGCAAGACCGCCACGACCATCACCGGGCTCCCCGGCACCGAGGCAGAACTCGATACGTTCCTGAAAGTGCTCAAGCAGCACTGTGGCGCCGGCGGAACGCGTGAAGGTCGAATCCTGGCTATCCAGGGCGACCAGCGAGAGCGCCTGCGCGAAAAGCTTACCGCCCTCGGCCACCGGGTGAAGCTCGCCGGCGGCTAACCCGCCTCGCCGATCTCGAACCCCTGCAGCCGGCGCACGGCGAAAGCCGTCGCCCCGACGAGCACGGCTGCGGCGAGAAACACTGCCTGCCCCGCACCCAGAGAAGCGTCGAGCACCCGCGGCGACACGGTCGAAATCCCGTCCGCGACCCCCACCACGTACTCGCGGACACTCAGCACACGAGTCCCCTGGAACAGCCCCGTGATGAGCGACTCCCAGATGAACACGTAGCTCAGCCCGATGATCAGTGCGCGCCCCGTGATGAGGCTCAGCAGGAGGAACACTGCCGTGTAGACGAGCGCCCCCAGCGCGACCCCCACCGCAAATCCCAAAACAATCCCGTCTTGCGGCGCTCCCCACAGCGCCACCACCCCTGCCACGACCGTCGTGGTCACCACGATTGCCGACGTGGCGAGCCACGCCACCAGCAGCTTCGACAGCAGGATCTCCCGCCGCGGGATCGGCTTGGACAGCAGGTACACCGCCGTCCCGTCTTCGATCTCGGAGCCCAGGGCGGCGGTCCCGAAGATCAGCGAGCACAACGGCAACAGGAGCCCCACGATGAGCACACCGTAGAGTGCCGTCGCCGTGAACTCCTGTTGCGTCCAGTCTGCGTCGTTCTTTGGGGCGCTGAGTTGGTAGATGACGGCGAGTAACAGCGGCCCCGCGGCCAGCAACAGCACGAGCAGCGTCCGTCGCTGCGCCACCAGTTGGCGGGCCGTCAGCCGGATCACTTCTCCGTTCATCGCTGCACCAGGTACGAGAACACGCTCTCGAGCGACTCGTCCGACGGCGCCAGTTGGGTCAGTGTCACCTCGGCGTCCCTTGCGACCCGCGCCGCCGCCTTCGTAAACGCCGCGAAGTCGGATGTCCGCACGGTCAGGAAGTCGTCATCCAGTTCCACGCCGAACACCGCAGGGTCGGCCACGAACGCCGATGCCAGCCGCCGGTTATCGCTGGAACGGACCCTGAACGTGTGAGGCCGGTCCGTCATCAGCTTCCGGATCTCCCGGAAGTCCCCCGAAGCCGCCAGCCTCCCGGCGACGATCACCAGCACCTGCTGCGCCAGCCGCTCCACCTCCTCCAGGATGTGCGACGAAAAGACGATCGTGCAGCCTTCGGCCGCCATCCTCCGGAACATCTCCATCATTTGGATTCGCTGCCGCGGGTCAGCCCCGTTGAACGGCTCGTCCAGCAGCAGGACGCTCGGGTTGTGCACCAGCGCCGCCGCGACCTTGAGCCGCTGCTTCATCCCCTTCGAATAGCCGCCCGCCGCCCGGTGCTGGTGCTGCTCCATCTCCACCAGGTGGATGGCCCTCGCCGCCGCTGCTTCCGGGTCGGGCAGGCCCTGCAGCCGCGCGCTCGTCACGACGAACTCCCGCCCGGTCAGGAAGGGATACACCGACTCCCGCTCCGGCACGAGCCCGATTTGTCCGTACAGGTCCGGGTTCTGCCAGGCACTCCGCCCCAGCACCGTGACCGACCCGCTCGACGGCTTGAGGAAACCGCTCAGCATGTGCAGCAGCGTCGACTTTCCCGCCCCGTTCGGCCCCAGCAGTCCCGTAATCCCCGGCCCAAGATCGAACGACACGTCATTGACCGCGACCACGTTCCCGTACCACCGGGAGACGTTCCGCAGTTCAATCACCGCCCCGGGACCGGGCGCCGGCTCTGCACCGTTGTAGCTGCCTGGTGCGGTCATGCCTGGATCCGACCGTAACGAAGATCCAGCACCCACAATGCCAGCCCCGCGATTACTACGACTGCCAGGGCGTAGCTCGCCCGCGGGCGGTCCGCGAGCGCGAGTTCGCCGTCCATGGGTACGTCAAAAAGCCACCGCGTCATCCCGATCATGACGTGCAACGGGCTCAGGAAGATCATGTTCCTGGCGAGGCTGCCATCACTAACGTTCAACGTCACTTCTATAATCGCTCCGGCCAGCAGGAACAGGGCGATGATTGTCACCGCCGCGTAGGCCCGCCGCGAACTCTGGGATGCGATGGCCAGCGAGATGCTCCCCATGAGCACCGCGATCGCCACGCCGCTGAGCACAATCGGCAAGATGTCGACCGCGTTGTCTCCCAGGTAGCCGAGCCCGTCCGACGATGCCACGACGTTGCCCGTGAAGAGCAGTGCCTGCGGACCCAGCGTCAGCACGAGCAGCGCTGTCGCAAGCCCTGCGAACCGCGCCAGCGCATAGTCTCGCCGCTTCAGCGACCGCGAAAAGTACAGCGATAGCGTCCGGTTCGCCTGGTCCCGGCATACCAGTTCCGGGGCCACCGCCGCGCAGAAGAGCACCAGCACCGTCTGGATGTACGAGTAGTAGTTCTCCGCCTTGTACACATCGAAGTCCGTCGGCACCAGTGCCGCTATCCCCAGTTGGATGACCGCCGGGATGAACGCGATGATCGCCAGCGCGAACGGCATGATCTTCGATGACGTCCTCCGCCCGAGCCCGAACGCGCTCCGCAGCGTGTGGACATAGAGCGAATAGAACGCGTACGGCCGCCCCAACCGCTCGCCCTCGTAGTTCCTGTACCCCAGGTCATAGATGTTCCCGGCCGCTCGCTCAGCTGGCTGCACGCTCGGTCTCCTCTGCCGGCCGGAATAGGTCCTCCAGGCTCTGCCGGCGTTGCTCCAGCCGCACCAGCGCCAGGTCCAGGTCTACGATCGAATCCCTGATCAGGTCGTATGGCCGCGTGTCTTCCAACCCGACCAACAACATCCGCCCCTCATGCTTCACGATGAGCCCACAGGCAGTCAGCCGCTCGGCCAGTCGCTCCGCCCCCATCTCCACCTCCACGGCCAGCACGTGCGTCGAACCCGTGAAGTCCCCGATCGGCGCCGACTGGACAAGCCTCCCGCCATCGATCACGACGAGGTAGTCGCACACCCGCTCGATCTCCCCCAGCAGGTGCGACGCCATGATGATCGCTATCCCGAACTCCCGGCCCGTCCGCCGGACCAGGTCCAGCATCTCGTCCCGCCCCGCCGGGTCCAGCCCGTTCGTCGGCTCGTCGAGCAACATCAAGCGCGGGTCGTGCACGAGCGCCTGTGCGAGCTTCACGCGCTGTTTCATCCCCGTCGAATACCCGCGCATCTCCCGGTACCGCTCTTCGAACAGCCCGACGTGCCGCAGCGTTTCGGCCGTCCGCTCCCGTGCCGACGTCCGCGGCAACCCGCTGATCCGTGCCATGTGCCCGACAAAATCGGTCGCCGTCATGTCGACCGGCAGTGCGTCGTGCTCCGGCATGTAGCCCACGAATTGGCGAAGCTCCGGCCCCTGCGTCGCAACGTCGAACCCCAGCAGGGTGGCCGAACCGCTTGTCGGCGCTATCAGCCCCAGTAGCAGCTTGAGGAACGTGCTCTTGCCCGCGCCGTTCGCCCCGACAAGCCCGATGATCCCCGGCTCCAGCTCGAGCGATAAGTTTTCGAGCGCAGTGATAGTTCCGTATCGCTTCGTGAGGGACTGCGTCTGTACCAGCGCCATCGGCCTAGCATAGGCGAGCCGCTCGCCTCAGGACACCGCTACTGCTCGCCGTTCACCTGCCCGTCCAGGTTCTCCACTCCCGCGAGAAATGCGTCCGTCGCCTCATTGAATCCTTTTGGCAGCACCGACAACACCAGGGGCGCGGTGTCCACCAGCCTCTTCGCCACTGGTGAATCGTCGATAGTCCCCCGCACATCCGGGCTTGGGAAGCGGATGAGCGCAATCAGCACTACCTGGCAAATGATCGCCGCCTTCAGGAACCCGAAGCCCGCCCCGGCGAGTTGGTCCGCCATCCCGAGGTTGAGCATCGCCACCGCACGCTTCAACAGGTGCGCCGCGACCTGCCCGGCCACAATCACCCCGACCAGGATCGCGATGAACGAAATCAGCTTCGCCAGCGGCTCGTTGTCGATGATCGGGTTCATCTTCAGGAACAGGCTGTCGTAGAACAGCCCCGCGATCGGGATCCCAAGGATGACCGCGCTCAGCGAAACCAGCTCCCGGATGAACCCGTTCCGCCACGCCCGGTACGTCGCGAACCCGATGACCAGCACCAGCACGATCGTCAGCCAGTTCACGCAGCGGACTCCCTGGCCCCCCGAAGGGCCATCCTCGACCAAACGCAATTGCTCATTGCCCCCGCACCTTCGCTCAGCTATGCCCAAGGCTCAAGCGCTCAGGTCCGAATCGTTTTCGCTGGACGCCCGCGCGCTCCGCTGTACCATGTGTTCCATGCGAAGCGACCTGATGGAAATCCTTGTCTGTCCCCTCTGCAAGGCCGAACTCTCCCTCGCAGTGGATCAGGAAGACGGCGACGAAATCCTCGCCGGTACGCTGACCTGCACCGGCTGCGGGCAGACCTTCCCCATCGAGGATGGCATCCCCAACCTCCTCCCCCCTGACCTGCGCGACGAATGACGATCGGTTGGCAGGACCACGGCGGCGCGCCCCATCCCCCCGCACCCCCTGAGCCGCGCCACCTGCTCCCCCCGTGGCCGATCTTCCTCCGGGGCGTGGGCCTCTTCGCCATGGCGCTCACCCTGCTCGCGTTCGCCTGGAAGGTCGTCCGGCTGAGTCTCCTTCTCGGTGCGCCGGTGGCGCTGGTCCTCGGCGCCGGTGGCCTGCTGGCTGCCTGGGGCGCCGCCATCCACCTCACCGGCGGCGAGAAATTCGACGACCACCCGTGGGTGTAGCCACAGTCAGCCCCTGAGCGAGATCCCCGTCCTCTCCACTCCCGCCTGGTCTACGCCCTTGAGCAACTCCACTGCCGTCTTGCCCAGCACCGGCAGCGCGTTCGACACCACCTCGGCCAGCGGCGCGAGCACGAACGCGCGCTTCGCGATGCTTGGGTGCGGCACCTCGAGTTCCGGCGTCGCAACACGCTCCTCCCCGTAGAACAGGATGTCGAGGTCGATCGGCCGTGGTCCCCACCTCCGCCCCGGCCGCCGTCCGAGTTCGTGCTCAATCTCCTTCAGGGTTGCGAGCAGTTCAGACGGCCCGAGGCTCGTCTCTATCCTTGCGACCGCGTTCAGGTAGGCGGGCTGATCCTCCGGCACCGGCGCTGTCTCCCAGACCGATGATGTGCGCTCGACTGCCACACCCCGCTCCTCCATGAGCCGCAGCGCTGCCCGCAGGTTCCCCGCCCGGTCGCCGAGGTTCGACCCCAGCGCGATCATGGCAGTTGTCACCGCTGCCTCCAATTCCCGCGCACGATCGCGTCCGCCACCCGTGCGACTCTGACCATCTCCCGCACGTCGTGGACCCGCACGATGTCCGCGCCCGCCGCAATCGAAGCGGCTATCGATGCCGCCGTCCCCTCGAATCGCTCCTCGACCGGAGCGTCCAGCACCAGTCCGATGGTCGACTTTCGGGACGTTCCCACGAGCAACGGCATCTCCACATCCCACAACTCCGGCAGCCGCCGCAGCATCTCGAGATTCTGCTCCGGGGTCCACCCGAACCCAAATCCTGGATCCAACACGATGCGCCCGAGGTCGATTCCTGCCGCCTCCGCCAGTCCCAGCGACTCCGAAAAGCCGGCCCGAATGTCGCCCACCACGTCGTGGAACTCCCGCCCCCGCTGGTTGTGCATCGCCACCAGCGCCGCGCCGTACCGGGCCACCGTGTTTGCCATCGCCGGATCCGCCCGCAGCCCGTGAATGTCATTCACGATGTCCGCCCCGGCCC
>DATBWD010000188.1:0-5278 GCA_036515015.1 Tepidiformaceae bacterium | reverse complement strand
ATGTGATGACCACGTCGCAGGACTGGTGGCCGGCCGACTATGGGCACTATGGGCCGCTGTTCATCCGGATGACGTGGCACGCGGCCGGCACGTACCGCATCGCCGACGGCCGGGGTGGCGGCGGCAGCGGCGCGCAGCGCTTCGCCCCGCTCAATAGCTGGCCGGACAACGCGAACCTCGACAAGGCGCGCCGGCTGCTCTGGCCGATCAAGCAGAAGTACGGCCGGAAGCTATCGTGGGCAGACCTGCTGGTGTACGCCGGCAACGTCGCGATGGAATCGATGGGGTTCAAGACGTTCGGGTTCGGCTTCGGGCGAAAGGACATCTGGGAGCCCGAAGAGATCTTCTGGGGGCCGGAGAGCACGTGGCTGGGGGATGAGCGCCACGCCGGCGAGGGGCTACTCCAGGGGCCGGTCGGGGCCGACCACATGGGCCTGATCTACGTGAACCCCGAGGGGCCGGGCGGCAACCCCGACCCGCTCCTGGCGGCCCGGTACATTCGTGAGACATTCGCTCGGATGGCGATGAACGACGAGGAGACGGTTGCGCTCATCGTCGGGGGTCACACATTCGGCAAGTCGCACGGGGCGGCCGGTGCGGAGTACGTTGGCCCGGAACCCGAGGCTGCTCCGATCGAGGCCCAGGGCCTGGGCTGGAAGAACTCCTATGGCAGCGGCAAGGGTGGCGATACCACCACGAGCGGGCTGGAGGGCGCCTGGACCAACGAGCCAATCAAATGGGACAACGGGTTCCTGGACAACCTGTTCAGGTATGACTGGGAGCTAACGGAGAGCCCCGCCGGGGCGAAGCAATGGACTCCCAGGAATTCCGACGCGCAGGGGACTGTACCCGATGCCCATGATCCGTCGAAGAGGCGCACGCCAATGATGCTGACGACGGACCTGTCGCTGAAGCTGGACCCCATCTACGGGCCGATCTCGAGGCGCTTCTATGAGAACCCGGACCAGCTGGCAGACGCGTTTGCCCGGGCCTGGTACAAGCTGCTGCATCGCGACATGGGTCCCGTCTCGCGCTATCTCGGCCCCTGGGTCCCGGAGCCGCAGCTGTGGCAGGACCCCGTACCAGCGGTCGACCATGCGCTGATTGGGGACGAGGACATCGCCGCGCTCAAGGGCAAGATCCTCGCATCGGGACTTTCCATCTCCCGGCTGGTTTCCACCGCCTGGGCGGCGGCCGCGAGCTTCCACGGCACCGACAAGCGTGGCGGAGCGAACGGCGCGCGGATTCGTCTTGCGCCGCAAAAGGCCTGGGAGGTGAACGAGCCGGCCGAACTGGCGAATGTGCTGCAGACCCTGGAAGGGATCCAGCAAGAGTTCAACCGCTCGCAGCCCGGAGGGAAGAAGGTCTCGCTCGCGGACCTGATCGTGCTGGGCGGCTGCGCGGCTGTGGAGCAAGCGGCGAAGGACGCCGGGTACGGGATCACGGTGCCGTTCGCGCCGGGGCGCACGGACGCCTCGCAGGAACAGACAGACGTGGACTCGTTCGCGGTGCTCGAACCGACGGCCGATGGGTTCCGCAACTACCTCCGAGCAGAAGAGAAGTTGACGCCGGAGCAACTGCAGCGCACCAACCCACTGACGATGAGGCCCGAGGACATGCTGCTAGAGCGGGCGACTCTGCTGACGCTCACCGCGCCCGAGATGACGGTCCTCATCGGCGGCATGCGGGCGCTGAACGCCAACTTCGGGAACTCGCGGCACGGCGTTTTCACCGACCGGCCGGGGACGCTGACGAACGACTTCTTCGTGAACCTGCTCGACATGCGCACGGAGTGGCAGCCCTCGGCCTCGGCTGAGGACGTGTACGAGGGGCGCGACCGGGGGACCGGGCAGGTGAGGTGGACCGGGACGGCGGTCGACCTTGTGTTCGGTTCGCACTCGCAGTTGCGGGCGATCGCCGAGGTCTATGCGTCTAACGACGGCCCGGAGAAGTTCGTGCAGGACTTCGTGGCGGCATGGGACAAGGTGATGAACCTCGACCGCTTCGACCTCGCCTGAGCTTCGGGCACGTCTGCGGTTGAGCGAGGCGAGGCGGCTCACGGTGGACGAAGGCCCCTGGGTTCAAATAGCCCGTCCCAACCGGTCACTCGGACCAGCGGGGTGCGACGGATTGGACCGCGGTCGGGGCATCCATCGACGGCGCCCTCGTGCCGGGCTCGCGTATGTTTCCGGTCCACCTGGATCCGCCATTGACAACTTGCGTCCCGTCGGCGCACTTGTAGTACTTTCGCAAGCTACCTCCCCGGCGTAGGAGCGCATGGTCGGAACACGGACTTCTACGCTTCGAGCGCGATGCACCGGACACCCGGGTATTAGCTCAACTCGAACAGTGAACCGTGCCTTCTTCAAAACGTTCAGCAGCCCGCAAAAACAACCCGCACCCTCCCACTTCGCGGAGCACCAACGGCATTCCGGAGGACGGCAAATCCGTTCAGCTTCAGGATTTCCGCAGTGACCCGACAGGAACCACCCTCACGACCGACCAGGGCGTCCGCATCCCTGAGACCGACGACTCGCTCCGCGCCGGCACACGTGGCCCCTCGCTCATCGAGGACTTCCACCTGCGCGAGAAGATCACGCGCTTCGACCACGAGCGCATCCCGGAACGGGTGGTCCACGCCCGCGGTTCGGCCGCACACGGCCATTTTCAGGTGTACCGCTCTCTGAGCGACTACACTTCGGCGGGCTTCCTGCAGGACCCGGCCGTTCGCACGCCTGTGTTCGCGCGGTTCTCCACCGTGGTGGGCTCACGTGGGTCGGCGGACACGGTCCGGGACGTGCGCGGGTTCGCGGTCAAGTTCTACACCAACGAGGGCAACTTCGACCTCGTAGGCAACAACATCCCGGTGTTCTTCATCCAGGACGGCATCAAGTTCCCGGACATCGTCCACGCCGTGAAGCCGGAAGCGGATTCGGAGATGCCTCAAGCGTCCTCTGCGCACGACACGTTCTGGGACTTCGTCAGCCTCGCGCCGGAGACGGCCCACATGGTGATGTGGGTCATGTCCGACAGGGCTATCCCGCGAAGTTTCGCCACGATGGAAGGGTTCGGCGTGCACACCTTCCGGCTGATCAATGCCGAGGGCCGCGGGCGTTTCGTGAAGTTCCACTGGAAGCCGGTCGCGGGCATCCACTCCCTAACCTGGGACGAAGCGCAGAAGATCTCGGGGATGGACCCAGATTTCCATCGGCGCAGCATGTGGGAGGCCATCGAAGCGGGCGCCTTCCCCGAGTACGAACTCGGGCTGCAGGTGTTCGATGAGGCAGACGCGGAGCGCTTCGGCTTCGACATCCTCGATGCGACGAAGCTCGTGCCGGAAGAGGTTGTCCCGGTCGAAATCGTCGGCAAGCTAACGCTCGACCGAAACCCGGACAACTTCTTCGCAGAGACCGAGCAGGTCGCCTTTCACGTTGCCAACGTTGTGCCCGGCATCGACGTCACGAACGACCCATTGATGCAGGCGCGTCTGTTCTCCTACCTGGACACGCAACTGACGCGGCTGGGGGGCCCGAACTTCCACGAGATTCCGATCAACCGCCCGCTGCCGCCAGTCCACAACCACCAGCAGGACGGCTTCCACCGTGACCTCATCGGCACAGGGAAGGCAAACTACCACCCGAACTCGGTGGGAGGCGGTTGCCCGGTCCTCGCGGCGGAAGATGGGTACGTCCACTTCCCGGAGCCGCTGGCTGGGGAAAAGACGCGTCTGCGCGAACCTGGTTTCCGCGACTTCTTCAGCCAGGCAACCCTCTTCTTCCGCAGCCTCTCTCCCGTCGAGCAGCAGCATCTCGCGGCCGCCCTCAGGTTTGAGGTTGGCAAAGTCCTCCGGGAAGAGATCCGCGAGCGGGTCGTGAACGAGATCCTGGCTAACATCGACATGGGCCTAGCGGAAGCGGTCGCGCCCGCCGTGGGCATCCTGGAGGTTGAGGCACGACCCGCGCGCGGGCACGATCACCTTGGCGACCCCGGGGTTGAAGTGTCGCCGGCGCTCAGCCAGTTCAACAGGCCGGGCACGACGGTGGCCGGCCGGACGGTGGCGATTCTCGTCGCCGATGGTTTCGAGGGGGCCGCCGCGGAGGTCGCAGCGGCTCTGAACGCGCAGGGCGTCGCGACGCACTATATATCCGGCCGCCTCGGGCCTATCCAGGGCGATGTGGGTGGCGCGGTCGTCGCGACGAAGACGTTCACCACGGCCGGGTCCGTCTTGTTCGACGCAGCCTACGTGCCTGGTGGCGCAGCGAGCATCGCCGCGCTTCGGGGAGGGGCCGCGGCGATCCAGTTCCTGCGAGAGGCGCATGGCCACTACAAGCCGCTCGCCGGGTCGGCGGAAGGCGCCGACTTGCTGCGCGCGGCCATCGCCGACGCCGTGGGAGGACAGCCGGATTCTGCCAATGGCGACCCAATGGCAGGCGTTGTTGTGGCTGAGTCCGGAGTGGAGGTCGCGCAGCCGTTGCTGGAAGTTCTCGCCAAACACCGCTACTGGGAGCGTGATGTCACCCAGCAGATGGCCACCAGCGTCCGTCCGTAATCGGCGAGCGGTCTCGAACGGTTGGGTCCCGTGGGACAAGGTGATGAACGTCGACGGTTTCGACCCGGGTGAGCCTCGGGCCGGACTTGGTTTTGAGCGAGGCGGATCGCGGCGGACATGGAGAAGGCCCCTGTAGTGAGGGGCCTTCTGCTTGTTTGGTAGCGGGGGAGGGATTCGAACCCCCGACCTTCGGGTTATGAGCCCGACGAGCTGCCACTGCTCCACCCCGCGGTGGATGGCGACGAAGGAGGGTGCGCCTTAAAACTGAAGAGCGAAGGAAACTGCAGGCAAGTCATATCGGGTGACGAACCTTAATGTAGGTCAAGCCCTCGACCATTAGTACGCCTCAGCTGAACACATTGCTGTGCTTACACCTGGCGCCTATCAAACAGGTAGTCTTCCTGTGGTCTTACCTGATTACTCAGCGGGAAGTCTCATCTTGAGGTCGGCTTCGCACTTAGATGCTTTCAGCGCTTATCCGGTCCGGACATGGCTACCGGGCGGTGCTCCTGGCGGAACAACCCGCACACCAGCGGTCCGTTCACCCCGGTCCTCTCGTACTAGGGGCAACTCCTCTCAAACTTCCTACGCCCACGGCGGATAGAGACCGAACTGTCTCACGACGTTCTGAACCCAGCTCGCGTACCGCTTTAATGGGCGAACAGCCCAACCCTTGGGACCTACTCCAGCCCCAGGATGCGACGAGCCGACATCGAGGTGCCAAACCTT
>DATBWD010000187.1:0-2119 GCA_036515015.1 Tepidiformaceae bacterium | reverse complement strand
CCACGGCGGTTATGGCTACACCACCGACCTCCCCGTCGAGCGCTACTGGCGCGACGCTCGCCTTACGAAGATCTTCGAAGGCACCTCCGAAATCCAGCTCCGGATCATCTCCGACCGCCTCATCGGGGACCGTTGATGGACCGCCCCCTCGCCAGCTACACGAGCCCCGATACCTACTTCGAAGACTTCCCCGTCGGCCGGAAGATGCGCCATGCTCGCGGCGCGACGGTCGATGAGGTCGAAAACAACTACCTCAGCAAGCAAGTCGTGAACACCGCCCAGGCGCACTGGAACGAACACTACCTCGTCGACTCACCCCTCGGGTCCGGGCGGGTGGTCTTCGGGCTCATCACCGGCTCGATGGTCATCGGCCTGGCCAGCCAGGACACGGCTGAGAACGCCCTCGCCGAGGTCGCCCTCGACAAACTCCGCTTCCTCTCACCTGTCCACCACGGCGACACCCTCTACGCCTACACGGAGGTCCTCGGCGCCGAAGAGTCACCCGACCGGGACGACGCCGGCCTGGTCACCTTCAAGCACTGGGGCGTGACCCACGATCAGCGCGTGGTCTTCGAATGCGAGCGGATCGTCCTGCTGAAGAAGCGCGCTGCCTGGGCCTCCAGGTGACGTCTCCGGAACCCTGGGAGACCGCCCACGAACGGGCGATGCCGATGCTCCCCGGGCCCTCTGGGCCGCTCACCGGCATCCGTATCGTCGATCTAACCCAGGCCCTCGCCGGCCCCTTCTGCACCATGCTCCTGGCCGACCTCGGCGCGGACGTCATCAAAGTTGAACCCCCCGTGGGCGATATGTCCCGCTACTCCTATCCGTTTCACTCCGAAGACACTGAGCGCGCTTTCGGGGCCTACTTCGGCAGCATCAACCGGAACAAGCGCGGCATCGTCCTCGACCTCAAGCTCGACCCGGATCGCAAGCGCTTCCAGCGCCTCGTCGACACTGCCGATGCTGTCATGGAGAACTACCGCGTCGGCGTCATGGAACGCCTGGGTGTCGGCTGGGAGGTACTGCACTCCCGGAACCCGCGCCTGGTCTACGGGGCCATCCGCGGCTTTGGCGATCCCAGGACCGGCGAAAGCCCATACGTCGACTGGCCCTCGTTCGACGTCGTCAGCCAGGCAATGGGAGGCGTCGTGAGCATCACAGGGACCGCCGCCGGAGAGGTCTTTCGCGTCGGTCCCAGCATTGGCGACATCTATCCGGCGACGGTGGCCGCGCTCGGCCTCACCGCGGCATTGCTCAACGCGCGGGCGACCGGACGTGGCCAGTTCATGGATGTCGGTATGTATGACGCGCTCGTCGCGCTCTGCGAGGCGATGGTCTACCGCTATTCCTACGCCGGCATCGTCTCCGGGCCGACCGGGAACAGCCATCCTCAGCTTACGCCGTTCGACATCTACCCTACGGCCGACGGTGCCTGCGCGATCGCGGCCCCAACTTCGCGCCACTGGGACCTCCTCTGCGAGATCATGCAGCGCGGCGATCTCATCCACGATCCCCGCACCGAAACCAACAACGACCGCGTCAAGAACGCCGCCTTCGTCCGCAACGCCATGACAGCCTGGACCGGCGCCCACACGACAGCCGAAGTGGTCGCCAGGCTCGCCGGCGTCGTCCCCGTCGGGCCGGTCAACAACGCCGCCGACATCTTCGCCGACCCGCATATCGCTGCCCGGCAGATGCTTGTTGCAGTCGAACACCCCGGCAGCAGCCGCCCCGGCGTCTTCCCCAACAGCCCCATCCGCTACACCGCCACCCCGGCCGGTATCTACCGCCGGGCCCCGAAACTCGGTGAGCACACCGAGGAAGTCTTCGCAGAACTCGACAGGAAGGGAAACCCATGACCAGGCCGTTCAGGCTCCGACGTTCCGAACTCTCTACCCCGGGCACCAGCGAGAAGATGATGGCGAAAGCCGCCGGAACGGCCGCCGACCTCGTCTTCCTCGACCTCGAAGACGCCGTCGCCCCCGCCGAAAAGGAAACGGCGAGGGCGAATATCATCGCCGCCCTGAACACTCATGACTGGGGCACGAAGACCCGCGCCGTCCGCGTCAACGGCGTCCACACCCGCTGGTGCCACGACGACGTAATCGAAGTCGTC
>DATBWD010000186.1:0-12242 GCA_036515015.1 Tepidiformaceae bacterium | reverse complement strand
CCACGGCGTACTTCGTCATCAGCGGCAATTCCTCCACCCGGCCGTCCTTGTGGAAGAGCGTCACCTGGTTCGTCTCGGTGCCGAACCCGCTCCCTGCCGCTGTCACGTCGTTCCCGGCGATGAAATCCAGCCGCTTGCTCGCGAGCTTCGCCACTGCGTTCTCCGCGAGGTTCTGCGTCTCGGCGGCGAACCCCACCCGCACGCCGCCGCCCTCCAGGTTCGCGAGGATGTCCGCCGTCTTGCCCAGCACCAGTTCCAGCGTCTCCTGCCCGGGCCTCTTCTTGATCTTGTGCTCCGCGGGCGATTCCGGCCGGAAGTCCGCCGGCGCCGCCGCCATGATGAGCGCGTCCGAATGCGCGGTCGCCTGTTGCAGCGCCGCCAGCATCTCCGCCACCGTCCCGACGTTGCAGCGCTCGATGCCGTACGGCGTCTCCAGCGATACAGGCCCCGCGACCAACGTTACCTTCGCCCCCCGGTCCCGCGCCGCTTCCGCGATGGCGAATCCCATCTTCCCGCTCGACCGGTTGCCCACGAACCGCACCGGGTCGATGGGCTCCTGCGTGCCCCCGGCCGTCACCACCACGCGCTTCCCGGCGAGGTCGCCACCGCGCTGCCCGAGCATCGCCCGCAGCGCCCCGATGACCTGCGGCGTTTCAGCCAGCCGCCCGGCGCCCATCCGCCCGGTCGCCAGCCGCCCCTCCATTGGCCCGACGAAGGTGACGCCCCTCGCCCGCAGCGTCTCCACGTTCGCCTGCGTCGCCGGGTGCTCCCACATCTGCGTGTCCATCGCCGGCGCCACGAGGATTGGCGCCCGCGTCGCCAGCGCCGTCAGGCTGACCATGTCCGGCGCCTGCCCGAAGGCGAGGTTCGCGATCGTGTTCGCACTCGCCGGTGCGATGACCAGCGCGTCCGCCCGCCGGGCAATTTCGACGTGCGCCTCTGCTTCGGCCGCCCGGAACATGTCGACCACCACGTCGCGGCCCGTCAGCGACTGGAACGTCAACGGCGTCACGAACTCCGTCGCCGAGGGCGTCATGATCACCTCGACCTCGGCCCCCGCCTGCCGCAGCTTGCTCGTGAGGTCGGCCGCCTTGAAGGCCGAAATACTCCCCGTCACTCCCAGCACGATCCGCCTGCCCTGCAGCGGCAAACGGTCGGCGATGTCGCTAGTCATTGCGGTTCATCTCGTAGATCATCCGCAGGCCGGTCAGCGTCAGGTCCGAGTCCACGATGTCGATACACGACGTTTCTGGAGCGATCTCCTTCGCCCACCCGCCGGTGGCGACGACCTTCGGATTGCCGCCGAGTTCCTCCTTGAACCGCGCGACCACACCTTCGACCAGCCCGACATACCCGTAGAGAATCCCCGACTGCATCGCGTGGATCGTGTTCTTCCCGATAGCCTGCGGAGGCCGCTCTATCTGTACTCGATAGAGCATCGCCGCCCGGCTGAACAATGCCTCGCTGGCGATCCCAATGCCGGGCGCGAGCGCACCGCCGAGGTAGTCCCCCGCTTCGTTGATCGCGTCGAACACCGTCGCCGTCCCGAAGTCCACGACAATGACTGGCGCGCCGTAGAGCCGAATAGCCGCGACCGCGTCGATGATCCGGTCGGCCCCCAGTTGCTTCGGGTTGTCATAAAGGATGCGCACGCCGGTGCGTAGCCCGTGACCCACGACCATCGGTTCGAGCGAGAAATAGTTGCGGCACACCCGCTCGAACGTCGGGATGAGCGGCGGGACGTCGCACCCGATGATGCAGGCGTGGATGTCCTCCGGGCCCAGCTTTTGCGTCGAAAGCAGGCTCATCAGCAGCACGCCGTACTCGTCGGGCATGCGTTCCGCCTCGACCCCAAGTCGCCACGTGGCGACCAGCGTTTCGCCTTCGAACAGGCCAATGTGGATGGAGGTATTTCCGATATCGAGCGCGAGCAACATGCCGCAGCACCACCTGGCTTTGGGGCCGTCGAGGTCCCCGTGCCGTGCGCGTAGCGTACTTCCGCGCCACTCCCTCAGTAAAGGCGTACGGACCTGCCGGCCCCGCCTGCCGTGCATCGTGCGTATCGAGCGGCCCCGCGCCTACCGACGCGACAGCGAATCTACCTCTGCCATTTCCTCCGCCGTCAGCCGCCACTCAGCCGCCGCAACGTTCTGGTCCAGTTGCTCCGGCTTCGTCGCCCCCGCGATGACGCTCGCGATGTACGGCTTACTCGCCAGCCACCCGAAGGCCAGTTCGAGGATCGTGTGGCCATGCTCACCGGCGAACGTCTCGAGCCGTCCGACCACTTCGAAGTTGGCATCGTTCAGCACACGCGCCGCCAGTGGCCCGCCCGCTCCGAGTCGCGTCCCCTCCGGCGGAGGCTCGCCCTGCCGGTACTTGCCGGTCAGCAACCCGCTGGCGAGCGGGAAGTAGGGCAGAATGCTCACCCCGTACTTCTCGCAGGCAGGCACCAGTTCCCGCTCGATCCGCCGGTCCAGCAGGCTGTACTCGTTCTGCGCCGAAACGAACGGCAGGTATCCTCGCAATTGCGCGAGATAGTGCGCCTCCGCGGCCTGCCACCCGGCGAAGTTCGAATGCCCGATGTACCGCACCTTCCCCTGGGTCACGAGGTCGTCGAGCGCCCGCAACGTCTCCTCGATTGGCGTCGAAGCATCCGGGCCGTGCATCTGGTAGAGGTCGATGTAGTCCGTCCCGAGCCGCCGCAGGCTCGCTTCTACCGCGTCCATGATGTGCTTGCGCGAACCACCGCTCTCCATCGGCCCTTCACCCATCTCGTAGCCGAACTTGGTCGCGATCACCACCTCGTGCCGGCGGCCCTGGAGCGCCTGCCCCAGGTACTCCTCCGAAAGCCCGCGCGGGCCATAGACGTTCGCTGTGTCGAAGAAGTTGATCCCCAGTTCGATCGCCCGGTCGACGACGGCCTTTGTCTGGGCCGGGTCCATGCGCCGCCCGAAGTTGTTGCAGCCAACCCCCACAACCGACACCTGTAGCCCCGAACGCCCGAGATTGCGGAATTCCATGCTGTCTCTCTCCCCCGATGGTGTGTCGCGAAGTATACCCGGGGATGAATTCACGATTCACGATTGCCGATTCCGCTCCCTGTCCCCAGTCCCTTCCCTCGCCCGCTCGCCCCCTCGCCCCCGCAGGGGCGGGGCTACCGCCTCCGCCCGCGCCGCCGTCGCGACCGCTTCGCCCCCTCGGCGGTCGGTTCGGCTTCTCCGTCCGGGGGCGTTGAACGCTCGACCGGCGGAGGCGTCGACCGCTGGAAGCTCCTGCTCGCGCCGCCCGCCGGAGGAGCCGGTCGCCCGCTCCGGTCGGACTGCTGCTGCTGGCCTCGTCGTGGCTGGCCCTGCGGCCGCTGCGGCTGGGCGCCCCCGGGCCGCCGCTCAGCTGGACGCTCTTCCGGCTTCGCCCGTTCCGGCTTCCGCTGCGTGATCGTCCGCCGTGGCCCCCCGCCCGGGAGCCGTCCTCGGCCCTCTCCCGGCGGCTCCTCCACGAGCGTGGCGCCGGTGATCCAGTCGACGCGTGCCTCCAGCCGGTTCGCCTCCAGCCGATCCTCGTCCGTTTCTTCGATGAGCCCCTGCTCGATGGCATCCCGCCGGCTGATCGACGGCGGCGGTTCGCCGCTCTTGCTCGATGTATCCCAGCGCACCACCAGCCCCAGGTCCCGGTCGCCCACCTCCACGCGCTGCCCGTTCACCACCAGCATCACCTGCCGCTGGAGGATGTTCACGCCGATGACCCGCCCCTCGCCGGTCGGCGTACTGCACCGCTGACCCATCTTCGGGAGCGTCTTGCGCATCTCCTTGTAGCCTTCTTCCTCATAGGAGAGGCAGCAGAGCAACCGCCCGCAGAGCCCGCTGATCTTCTGGGGGTTCAGCGGCAACTCCTGTTCCTTCGCCATCCGGATAGAGATCGACGGGAACGTCGCCAGCCAGTTCGCACAGCACAACTCCCGCCCGCAGATGCCATAGCCGCCGGCCATCTTCGCCCGGTCTCGCGCTCCAAGCTGGCGCATGTCGACCCGCGCTCCGAACTTCTCCCCCGCGCGCCGGACGAAGTCCCGGTAGTCCAGGCGTTCCTCGCTCGTGAACGAAAGCGACAGCCGCCGCCCATCGAGGGTGAACTCGGCCGCGTCTATCCGCGCGGGAAACCCGATTTCGTTCGCGAGCGCGCGCGCCTCCGGCAGGAGGTCTTCTGCCTTCGCCCGCAGTTCCTCAGCCCTGAGGAGGTCGCCCTCGGTCGCCAGCCGCAGGATCGGCTTCAACTCCTCGTTGCCCATCTCGTTGACGACCACCTGGCCGGGCGCAATCACGACGCGCCCAACCTCCGGCCCGCGCGTGGTCTCCACGACCACGTACTCGCCTGGTTCGAGCCGCATCCCGGCCGAGTGGAAATAGAAAATCTTGCCGGCGTTCCGAAACCGAACGCCGACAACTGACGATTGACGATCAGGCATACGTTGCGGGTTCTTCCCCCGGTATTGCTTCCAGTGTAACGGCCGGGAACCGGAGAAGCATGAGTTCGAGCGCCGGACGCGCCAGCACGTTCGCCAGCAGGTCCTCTCGTGCCTGCCCGATCGCCCGCAGCGCCTCGACCACATGCTCGGCCTCTTCGCGCCCCCCATCCGCGGCTGCCTCCCGCAGCCGGCCCTCCCAGAACAGTTCCCACGCTTCCAGTTCCGCGTGCACGGCGTTCCGGTCGCGCCGAAAACGGTCGGCCAGGTCTTCCGCATACGAAAGGCGTTCGCTGATCTTCGAAGCCGCCACCTTCGCGCAGCGGGCCTGCAGGCGCGCCCGGTCGCCCATGAGGTCCGGCGTCGCGGCAAACCGCACAGCGCGCCCCGGGCGCCCCCGCGACTCCTCCGCCGCCAGCGCCGCCACCTCCGCCGCCACGCCCTGCGCGATAAGACCGTCCTCGATCACCTGTCGCGGCAGCGTCCCCACCTCGATTCGCCGGCAGCGGCTTCGCACCGTCTCGAGAAGGGCCTCCGGCGCCGACGTAATGAGCGCGATCACCGTATGCCCCGGCGGTTCCTCCAGCGTCTTGAGGATCGCGTGCTGCGACTGCAACCCCAACCGGTCGGCCGGGTCGATGACGATGGTCCGGTACCGCGCCTCGAACGGGTAGCGCGACACCAGTTCGATCAGTCCGCGGACCTGGCAGATGCGAATGTCCCGCGACTGCGGGTGCCGCTCGTGGCCGCTTTCGTTCGGCCGTGGCTTGCAGAGCGTGTCGCCCGGCCCCAGCGCCACCACGTCCGGGTGCGCCCCCTCGGCTATCAGCCGGCACGGCCGGCATTCGTTACAGGGCAACATCACGGGCGGCGCCAGACCAGGGTCGTCGAACAACGAGCCGCCTGCCGGGGCCACCTTCGGCGACCGCTCGCAGTTCAGCAGCTGGGCGTATTCCAGCGCCAGCAGCGACCGGCCCGTCCCGTCCGGCCCGACGAACATCAGCGCGTGGGGCGGCTCGTCACTCAGTGCGAGCGCCCGAAGTTCCCGCCGGATCGCCTCGTGTCCGATGAGCGATTCCATCCTCCTAGCTTACGCCGCTGCCGTCTTATCGCCGCGTAGTTCCCTTTTCCGCCCATCCGGGCTAACGTTCCCCCAGATACCACAGGAGCAGCCGAGATGGAGTTCCGCGATTCACCGAAGGAAGCCGAGTTCCGGGCCGAGGTGCGCTCCTTCCTCGACAAGGAGTTCCCGCCGGAGTTCAGCAATCGCCCCACCGAATGGGGGCTCTTCAACGCCGCCGGCCGGATGAGCGGCGACTTCGCCGGCTTCATGCGCAGCTGGACGCCGAAGCTCAACGAACGCGGCTGGGGAGCGCCTGCCTGGCCGAAAGAACACGGCGGCGGCGGCCTCAGCGTCACGGAACAGTTCATCCTCAGCGAGGAGTTCGCCTGGCGACGGGCGCCCCGGCCCGGCGGGATCGGCCACGGCTGGGCCGGGCCCACCATCATGGTCTACGGCACCGAGGAACAGAAGCAGGAGTTCCTCCCCAAAATCATCAGCGGCGAACACCACTGGTGCCAGTTGTTCAGCGAACCCGGCGCCGGCAGCGACCTCGCGTCCCTCCAGACCCGTGCCGTCCGCGACGGCGATGACTACGTCGTCAACGGCCAGAAGATCTGGACCTCCGGCGCCCACCACGCCGACATGGGCATCCTCATCGCCCGCACCGACCCCGGCGCCCCCAAGCACCGGGGCATCAGCTACTTCCTCCTCAACATGAAGACTCCCGGCATCACCGTCCGGCCGCTCGTCAACATGCTCAGCAGCCACGAGTTCAACGAGGTTTACTTCGAAGATGTCCGCGTCCCCGCTTCGAACCTGCTCGGCGAAGAGAACCGCGGCTGGTATCTCGCCGCCACCACCCTCGACTTCGAACGCAGCGGGATCGCGACGAGCGTCGCCCACCAATTGATCGTCCAGGACCTCCGCCAGTTCGCCAACGAGTCGCGCGTCGGACGGGCCAATGTCCAGCGCAACCCTGCGCTGCGCGTCGAACTCGCCGAGCGCGCTATCGAAGCCCAGGTCGAAGGCCTCATCAGCTACCGCATCATCAGCATGCAGAACCGCGGCGAGATCCCGAACAAGGAATCCTCCATCGCCAAGCTCTATTCGAGCGAACTCGACGTCCGCCTGGCCGTGACTGCCATGCACCTCGCCGGCCTCCATTCGCAGATCGTCGATCGCGACGACGAGAGCGCCATGGGCGGCCGGTTCCCCCGTTTCTACATGCACAGCACCACCAGCCCCATCGGCGGCGGGACCAGCGAAATCCAGCGCAATATCATCGCCACCCGCGGCCTCGCCCTCCCCCGGGCCTGAGAGCCCATGGACGAGGAGCGCGCCGCCGCCGAGACGCGCGAGTGGCTCACGCCCTACCTCCTGCGCTTTCGCCAGGCAGGCTCGCGCGTCCTCGATATCGGCTGCGGCCATGGCTTCGAATCCGCCCTCCTCTGCGACGACGGCTTCCGCGTAACCGCCTTCGATAGAGACGCCCCCTCGATCCGCGCCGCCCACGAGCGCGCTCCCGGAGCACTCCATTTCGGTGCCGACCTCTCCCGCCCGCTACCCCTCGCGACCTCAGTCTTCGATGGGGCAGTGGCATCGTTGTCGCTCCACTACCTCCGCCACGCCGAAACGCGCGCCGCCGTGTCGGAGGTGCACCGTGTGCTCCGCGATGGTGGCCTCTTCCTCTTCCGCGTCAACGCCACCGACGACTTCAAGTTCGGCGCCGGCGACGGCGAAGAGGTCGAACCCGGCGTCTACCTCCAAAAGACCGCCGCGGGCGCCACCCGGCTCAAGCGCTTCTTCGATGAGCACGCCGTCCGCGACACGCTCGCGGGCCTCTTTGTCATCGAGGAACTGTCCCACCGCACCACCTACCGCTGGGGCCCGGCCAAGCAGACGTGGCAGTGTCTCGCTCGCGCCGCCTGACTTCACCGGCCCTTTCAACTGTCCCAATTTCTACGAATTTCTCCGTACTAAATGGCGGCCCAGCGAAACCTCCGTGCTACCATACGTAACGTTATGGCCGCGAAATCGGAGTCCGCGGAAGCCCCCATCCTCGAAGGCGCTATCGATGAGGAGCCGCCCGGCCTTCCCGCGCCCGACGAGACCATTTTCCGCATGCGCCAGTCCGTCATCGCCGGGCAACACTGGTTCGAAGCCCTGCTCGACGCCATCGGTCGCTGGCGCCTCCCCCAGGAAACCATCGACGGCCGCCTCTACCACTACCTCTGTGGCGGCGAAGCGTTCGACTGGCTCCTCCTCGCCGAACGCCTGCTCGATCAAATGACCGACCTTGTGCCCCCGGCAGAGCGTGACGCACTCGTCTTCTCCAACCGCTGGCCTATCGAATTGGACGATGACGACTTCGCCGCCCGGCTCGGCGCCGCCAAGCACAGCGCTCACCTCAACTACCTCTACGGTGTGCTCGTCGAAGAAGCACTCCAACTCTACGTCGAAGAAGAAATCCATAAGGAGAATCGCTCCCGCGCTGTGGGACAGGACCGCCGCGTCGACGAATCCATGCTCGAACGGGTCTACGGCAAGACCCGTGAACACCTCTACGCCCAGTACTTCGAAGAGACGGGCCACATGCTCCGCGAGCGCGTTGCCTATCCCGAATGGAAAAACTTCACCTACTGGCTCTTCAAACTCCGCCTTCGACGTCAGGACAAGGCCCGCGTCGCCAGCGACACCCGGAAGGGTCTCGCCCAGTTGAGCCGCATGGAACTGGCCGTCCACCAGCGCCGTCTCGGCGCCGCCCTCGACGAATCCGACTTCAACGCTCGTTTCAACGGCTGAACCCGGTATCCTCGTTTAGTGGGAATCGACCTCGAATCGCTTGTCATCACCGTTGGCTACGTCGGCCTCGTCATCATCGTCTTCGCTGAAACGGGCCTGCTCCTCGGCTTCTTCCTCCCCGGCGACACCCTCCTCATCACCACCGGGATGCTCGCCCAGCGCGGGCACTTCGATATCTGGGTGCTCATCCCCCTCCTCATCCTCGCCGCTGTCGCGGGCGATGCCACCGGCTACCAGATCGGCCGCCGGGCGGGGCCCATGCTCTTCCGCCGCGACGAGTCGCGTTTCTTCCGCCGCCGCCACCTCGAACGTGCGAAGGCCTTCTACGATCGCCACGGCGGCAAGACGATCGTCCTCGCCCGGTTCTTCGCCATCGTCCGCACCTTCGCCCCCACCGTTGCCGGCGCCGCGGAGATGCCCTATCGCCGCTTCGCTCTCTTCAACATCACCGGCGGCGTCCTCTGGATCACGTCCATGCTGGCGGCGGGCTACGTCTTCGGAAGCGCCGCCTCCAGCCTCGAAATGTTCTTCGCGGGCGTGCTCGTCTTCTTCTTCGTCGTCTCGATCGCCCCGGCCCTCTGGCACCTCTGGCGCCGCCGCCGAACCCCTCTCCCGGCAACTATCCCCCTCCCCGTCGACGACTAAACCACCGGCCCTCCCGCCGCTCTGGTACTCTGCACTCCTCCCCCGGAGGGCCCTCCCCATGACCTACTCCATCGTTGCCCGAGACCCGCAGACCGGCGACCTCGGCATTGGCGTCCAGACCCACCAGCCGAGCGTTGGCGCCATCGTCCCCTGGGTCAAGGCAGGCGTTGGCGCCGTCGCCACCCAGTCCTACGTGAACCCGAAGTTCGGCCCCCAGGGCCTCGCCCTCCTCGAAACCGGCCTCGATCCCGACCGCACGCTCGCGGCCCTTCTCGCCGCCGACACCGAACCCGAAGTCCGCCAACTGGCCATCATCGACGCCACCGGCCGCGTCGCGGTCCACACGGGGAGCGCCTGCATCCCCTTCGCTGGCCATCGCACCGGCGAGGGCTACTCCGTCCAGGCCAACATGATGCTCAACGACACCGTCCCCGGCGCCATGGCCGCCGCCTTCGAGTCAGCGACGGGTCACCTTGCCTCCCGCATCCTCTTCGCCCTCGAAGCCGCACAGGGCGAAGGTGGCGACATCCGCGGCAGCCAGTCCGCCGCCATCCTCATCCGCCACACCACCTCCGCCGAGGACTTCCTCTGGAACCTCCGCGTCGACAACGACCCGGAGCCATTGGCAAAGCTGCGCACCCTCGTCGACATTCGCCTCGCCGAAGAAACGCTCGACGCCGCCACCACTTCCAGCAAAGACATTGCCGACCCTGTGGAACGGCTCCGCGCGCTCCGCGACGCCTATGCCCGCGCGAATGAACTCGCTCCTTCCGATGAGCAGACGTTCTGGTTCGCTGTCAGCGGTCTCGCGCCCCTCGGCCAGCTCGACGAAGCCCAGGCCATCCTCGCGCCAATCTTCGACCGCTCCCCCGCCTGGCGTGAACTCCTCCTCCGCCTCCGCCCAACCGACATCGCCCCACTCCAGGACCGCTACCGCTAACCCTCTTTGTACAACTCGCTCGACGCCTTCATGAACCGCAGCAGCATCCGCATCTCCGCGATGCGCCGCCCCTCCATGTCGTCCATCTCCGTGTCGAACCAGAAATACTCCGTCCGCGGGCTCTGCCCGACCGCCACGATGTTCCCCCGCACCCGGTATGGAGTGTCCACCAGGGCCGGACCGTTCACATTCCGGATCTCGATCGCCCCGAACAGCCCCACTGCTGTCCCGATCTTCTTCCGTAGCGTCGCTACCGGCTGCGCGTAGAGCAGGTTCACCATTCCCGCCGGCGTCACTACCCGGCCCCCGAAGCGCGACGGGTCCTCGTACACGGCCATCCGTTCGGTGACCACCTCGAGCCTGTTCGCCTGCTGCTCGGCCGCGTACGTCACCGGCGTCTCCTCGATCGGGTCGCCCGGCTTCACATCCGCGAGGATCCGCAGTTCACCGGCCTCGAAGCGCTCCAGCGGCCGAGCCCGCAGCGCGCTCAACTCCGGCGGGTCGCCTGCCGAGGCCGTCCCCTCGGCCACCCGCATCCCGTCCTCGCGCTCGATCCAGGCGGCGACCTGTACGTCGCCCGCCCCCGCTGCTACCGGCCCGAGAAACGCCCGGACAGGTTCACGGTCCACCGTGGCGTTGACGAAGTAGAGCGAAAGACTCCCTCGTTCGAACCACCGCTCACCGAATGCTTTCACGAACAGTGGCGGGAACAAATCCATATGGATGGAGCCAGCCACGGTCCCTCCGCGCAGCCCCAGCCTGGTCGCCGTCGCGTCGTCATGGATGCTTCCCCTGGCTGCCGCAGAAGTGTTCACCGAGTGCCGGATCGGCCCGACGAGCACGCCATCCTCACGCGTCACGATGCTGTCAGTGGCTGCTTCTGTCATGGGTGGGGCCTCCGTCGAGTGAGATGTCGGGTGCCAGTCTATGACGTTCCGCGACGGTTTTCACCCGATCGACGTTCGAAATCGAACACGATTTGGACTTCTCGGCCTTCGATACTTCTGCAATTTCCCCCACCTTGGGGCGTTACCCCCGCGTCAACCCTCGGGGACTATGCTCGTTGCCGGTACAAACCGCACACGCCGAGTCGAAAGAGCGGGGGAACCACTTCCCCGGGGCGAGTCCGGAACTCCCGGAACGGCGAACTTCCCGTCGTAGCCCGTCAGCTAACCCCGCAGGCGTCGGAAGCCTTCGAACGATAGTCCTTCGCTAACCGCGCGAAGGAACTCTAGGAGGCATTCCATGACTCTTGACTCTTCACTCCACGATCCACGGACGATGGACCCCCAAATCGGCGCGCGCGTCGTCACCCTCGACGGCGAACCCGTCGGCCGCGTGAAGGATGTCGATGGCACCTACTTCAAGGTCGACGTTCGCTGGGGCCGCGACTTCTGGCTCAGCTTCGACGAGCTCCATGAGTGCGCCCCCGACCGGGTCAGCCTGGTTCTCGTGAAGAACCAGCTCGACGACTACAAACTGTCCAGGCCGGGCACCCCGGAAGCCTACACCGACCCCCGTCAGGACATCCTCATCTCGGACGCCGAGCGTGAGGAACAGCGCCGCAAGATGGAGGCCGACCTCGAACAGCAGCGCAACATGAACTAGCGTTCTCGTCGATCCCTCGGGAGGTGCGAAGCCCGGGCACCCCGCAGCCCGGGCTTCCGCGTGGTTAACGCGCCACAATCCTCATCAGACGGCCCTCTCCCAACCGCCTGACCGCTCATGAGCAAGGTGGGCTCCTGGCGATACCGCTCCCTGCTCGGTCAAAAGCCGGCGCGATGACCGGTTCAGCCAGTCCCTCTGGAGTTTTGCGGCAAGGACCAGGCTGCTGGGACCCCGCCTCCCGCTGGCCGACCAGGTGTCATCGCATACCAACCTCTTGAACTTTGTGCCGTGAACTGGCGCCAGGCCTGCTCCGGGCCGGCTCAGACGAGAGCGGCGATGCTCTGGCCGTAATCCGCCATCTGCCGCCTCATCTCGTCCCCGACGATTCCCCGGACGATGGCAAGGTGGTCGACGAACAGCCTCACGCGGTTTTGCAGGTGGTTGAACTCTTCGCTTGCGTGGAGCTTTGCAAGCCCTTCTTCGTCTCCACGAAGCAGGAAGAAGCCTTCCAGTTCCCCGCCGTGGGGCTCCAGCAGGACAGGCTCAAAGCTTGTGATCTTCCCTTCGTCCTGCAACTTCTGGTAGTACTCCAATGCTTCCGCGAAGACCTGGAGCGCCTTCTGTTCCTTGTCACGGGCCGGTTCTCCCCAGCCGATGAACAGTGCGCCTTCTGGCATGACAGACGATCCTTTCTCTGGTCCTGCCGCTTTTCGCGCATCCAACATACG
>DATBWD010000185.1:0-5429 GCA_036515015.1 Tepidiformaceae bacterium | reverse complement strand
TACAGTTCGGGCACGACAGACATCGAGTACCTGTTCCCGTGGGGCTGGGGCGAACTGGAAGGGGTCGCCAGCCGGACGGACTTCGACCTCAAGGCGCACGCGGCCCACAGTGGCCGGGCCATTACCTACTTCGATGAGGATACGAACGAGCACATCGTCCCGTACGTGGTTGAGCCGGCGGCCGGGCTCACCCGGACACTCGCGGTGCTGCTGCTGGATGCGTATACCGAAGAGCCGGACGAGAAGGGCGACAAGCGCGTGATACTGCGGCTTCGACCGAATGTGGCCCCGATCAAGGTGGCCGTGCTTCCATTGTCGAAAAATGAACGGCTGCGGCCGCTCGCGCGTCAGGTGTTTGATTTGGTCCGGCCGAATTGGATGTCCCAGTACGACGAAACGCAGTCCATCGGGCGGCGCTACCGCCGGCAGGATGAAATCGGCACCCCGCTCTGCGTGACGGTCGACTTCGACAGCCTCGACGATCAGGCCGTCACCATTCGCGACCGCGACACTCAGGAGCAGTCGCGCATCCCGATCTCAGGGCTGGTTGAGGCCCTCCGGGATCGGCTGGGCGGCTGCTAGCGGCGTTCCTCCAGCCCTGCTTCGCGGCACGCCTTACCGTATTCGGCAAGCGCCTTCACCACAGGCTGGTGGGCGCCAAGGTCGAGCGGCCCAAAGTGGTGGGTCATGGCCTCGTAAACGTGGCGGCTTGCTTCCCTGATGGCTTCCTCGTCGTGCTGGCGGCTACGCTGGCCGTACTCGGAAATCGCCCGGACCAGCGGCTGGGTCGCTCCCATGTCGAGCGGTCCGAACTTGTGGGTCAGGGCCTCATAGAGGTGTTGGCTCGCCTCCCGTACCCTGGCCTCGGCATCACTCATCGTCTCAATCCCCATAGTGGTGCTGCCCTTCAAATTTAATCTATTCGTAACATACCAGATTTTCCCCACCCAGTGTGTAAAACTGCTCAACCGTGCGCGAGGCGCCAATCCCAGGACGCCCTCGACCGCACCGAGGATGATGCATGCCCCGGGTACAGGTGCGCCCCTTCGAACAGTCGGATATCAGCGACGCCGCGCGGCTTCTCGCTGAGCGTCATCGCCGCGACCACGCTCGCCTTCCCATGCTCGCAACGTCATACCTCGAGCAGGACGGCTGCGAGGCCGCCGTCGCGGCTCACCTCGCGAACCGCCGGACTTCCGGAGCCCTGGCCCTCGACGACGGGCGCATGGCCGGATTCCTTTTTGGCGAAGCAACGCATCTCTCGCCGGAGCACTTTGCGTCGCAATACGTGCCGCCCTACTCCGTCGGCGTCCCTGGCGACGGGCACGCTGTGGACCCGGCCTATGACGCGACGGCCGTCTACCGCGCGCTCTATGGGGCGCTGGCTGCGGGCTGGGTGTCCGAGGGTCTGTTCACGCATCGCCTCTACATCACGCCGGGCGATCGAGAGGTTGAGGAGGCGTGGGTCTCGCTTGGTTTCGGCCGGGCAATGACGGCAGGCACCCGCGATACCGGGCCGGTCATGGGCGATACCGCGTCCTCGCCCGGGCTGGAAATCCACGCGGCCTCATCGGAAGACGTCGAAGTCGTGCTCGGGCTTGCCCGGGTGCTGGCCGAACATCACCTTCAGTCGCCGATCTTCTGGCCCATCCTCCCGACGACCCGGGACGCCGTGCGCCAGTTCACGCAGGAGGCGCTGGCAGACTCCGCGAATGCCTGCTTCGTCGCCTACCTCGACGGCAATCCGGTGGCGATGCAGCAATTCCTGGTCGATGGTTTCACCCCACCGACCGTCGAGCCAAAGCACAACATCTATCTCTACGAAGGCGTGGTAGATCCCGCAGCGCGCAGTGGTGGCATCGGTCAGGCGCTCCTCTCACACTCGATGAGATGGGCCCGGGAGAACGGTTACGAGCGCTGTACGCTCCACTGGGCGAGCGGCAACCCGGAGGGTGCGCCCTTCTGGCTCAAGCATGGCTTCGTGCCCGTCGAGCACACCATGAGCCGCCGGGTCGATGAGCGGATCGCCTGGGCGAGATAGGGTCAGCGGCCGCTGGCGGCAGCTTCGGCAAACGAGGGGATAACTTCGGCGGCCCACGCCTCCACGGCATCCCAGTCGACCGGCGGGCGGATGGCGATGTTCACGCGGGCGGCGCCGGCTTCGGCGTATCGTTGGACCAGTTCTCGCGCCTGTTGAGGAAGGCCAGTCACGACGCCACGTCCCCGCATCACATCCGATGCCGGCCCCCACGTTTCCACGAACTGACGCTCGGCCCTTTCGACTCCGGAATGGCCTGCTGCCATGTGGAAGCTGAGGTTCACGTTGCGTTCGATGCTCGCCGGGTCCCGTCCTTCACGTTCGCACCAGCTGTCGAGGATGCCGGAGAGTCTCGCGAACTCGTCCGGCGAGGTGTACGGAGAGTTCCATCCGTCGGCGTGCCGGGCAGCAATGCGCAGCGTCCGCTTTTCGCCGTTGCCCCCAATCCAGATTCGGGGCCTGGCCTGGACTGGCTTGGGATTACAGGCGGCGTTTTCTAATCGGAAGTACCTGCCAGCGAAGTCGGACCGATCCTGCGTCGTGAGGAGCCTCACCACCTGCACGCCCTCTTCGAGCATGTCCATGCGTTCGCCGATCGGGCGGAACGGTATGCCGTAGGCGCGGTACTCGGGCTCGTGCCAGCCGGCCCCCAGCCCGATTTCGAGCCTCCCGCCGCTCAGGTGGTCGATCGTCGTCAGCGCGTTTGCCAGGACCGCCGGGTGCCGGTAGTTCATCCCGAGGACGAGCACGCCGATGCGCACACTGGTCGTTTCGCAGGCGATGGCCGCCATACAGGTCGTGGCCTCGAAACAGCTGCCATTACCGTCCTGGGGAGGCGCTTCGTAGAAGTGGTCCCAGACGTCGACCCAGTCGAAGCCGGCGCCGTCGGCCCAGCGCCAGAGCCTCCGCATCTCCTCCATTGAGATGTTCTGCTGTCCGATGTGCAGTCCGAACTTCACATGTTCCCCCGGCGTTCTTACGATTCGGCGAACGCCCGGCACCGGATCGCACGGGCGAGGTCGTCGTTGGCTTCGCGCAGCATACGCCGAAGAAGTGGCAACTCGTCCGGAACCGTCGCGAGCACCTGTTGCGAACGTTCGAGGATCGACGTTTCCACCCGGTAGCCCGGGAACAGGGATGCGAAGTAATCCGACTGGAACTCTTTGTCCTCACTCGACCGGAACACATCAACGACTCCCGCGAAGAATCGCTCGACGTATGGTTCCAGGATGTCGCGCTGGTGTTGCCAGTTGAAGCCCGACATCGCGGCCGTCGTCAGCTTGAGGGAGCCGTAGCCCTCCCCGTGAAAACGCTCCCACGCGCCCGCTTTTACCTCGGTGGATGGAGCCGACGTTTCGCCCCGGAGGCGCGCGCGCTGGCCGCGGTCGGAAGGGTCGCGCTCGCTCTCGGCCCGCAGGCGGTCCTCGCCCCCGGGCATGCCGAAGGCCATCCACCGGATCGCGATCGCCCATCGCATATCCTGGTCGACGTTCAGGCCTTCGACTTGCTGAGTCCCATCCGCGAGTTGCCCGACGAGCGCGAGGTCGTCCGGGATGACGGCCGCCCCGATGAGTGCGCGCGCCCATGTGATCTGAGCGTCGCCCTGTGGGGCTGCATCGAGCCCACTCCACGCCGCGAGGAACAGGCGGTGTGCCTCTTCGTCCCGGAGGCTATCGGGCACAAACCGGCCGAGCGCCGCAGCCGCGTGCCCGAGGATCGCTTCAACGAGGTCCAGGCGCTGTTCAACCTGGACCTTGTTCCGCACCACCTCGAGGTAGTCGGTCGACTTGAGTTGCTGGTCGCGGACCATGTTCCAGAGCGACGACCACAGGAGTTGTCGCAGGAGCGGGTCTTCGATCCGTTCCATGTTGGCGCGGGCGAAGGCCACCGAGTCGTCGTCCAGCGCGACCTTCGCGTAGCCGTGATCGCCCGCGTTGGGGAACGCGAGCAGGGGGCGCGGCGAGCCCGCGGTTCCGGGGACCTCGGTTTCGGCTGACGAGATTTCGGCAGGCACGACTATCGTGCTCAGCCCGCCCTCACCCTCGTGGAGCAGAGCCACTTCGAGGTAGTGCGGTCGAAGGGTCGGGAACTCGTCGGGAGCTGTCTGCTGCACTGTGAGACGCTTGACCCTCTCGCCGTCGTGCTCGATGTGGGCACTGACGGTGTTCAGGGAAGGCGTCTCCAGCCAGAGCCGTGACCACTCAGCCAGTCTTCTTCCGCTGCCCGCCTCGAGGGCGGCCATGAACTGCTCGAGCGTGGCGTTCCCAAACGCGTAGCGCTTGAAGTACTGGCGCATGCCTTCCCGGAACCCCTCGATGCCGATAGCGGCCACCAGTTGCTTGAGGACAGACGCGCCCTTGCCGTAGGTAATCCCGTCGAAGTTGAGGAACGTTTCGTCGGTATCGGCCACCCTGCCGGCGATGGGATGTGTCGTCACGAGTTGGTCCTGCCGGTAGGCCCAGTTCTTGACCGAGGCGTTGAAGTCCTGCCATCCGCTATCGAAACGGGTCGCCTTTTCGAGCGCGAGGTAGGCCATGTACGTCGCGAAGCTCTCGTTAAGCCAGAGGTCGTTCCACCAGCGCATGGTCACGAGGTTCCCGAACCACATGTGGGCCATCTCGTGGAGGACAACTTCGGCCCGTTCGCGCCGCTGCGTGTCCGTCGGGGGGTCGCGGTGCACCATGAACTCGTTGTGCGTCACGGCAGCAACGTTCTCCATGGCGCCCGAATTGAACTCGGGTACGAAAACCTGGTCGTACTTGCCGAATGGATACGGGTAGTCGAAGAAGTCGGCGTAGAAGTCCAGCCCCTGCCGTGTAACGGTGAAGACCTCATCGCTGTCGAGGTAGGGCGCGAGCGACTTCCGGCAGAAAAGCCCGAGCTGGATGTCGCCGTGCATTTCGAGGACCGAGTGGTAGGGTCCCGCGATCATGGCGAAGAGATACGGGCTGAATTTCTCCGTCGTTTCGAACCTGCGGCGCGTCCTCCCGCTGCCTGTGTCCTCACTGGCCACTTCGCGGCTATTGGCGATGATGGCCCACTCCGAAGGCGCCGTGACTGTCAGTTCATACGTCGCCTTGATGTCGGGCTGGTCGAAGCAGGGGAAGAGGCGGTGCGCCTCGTATGGCTCGAAGTTCGTGTAGAGGTACTCTTCGCCATCCTCGGGGTCGACGAACTGGTGGAGGCCATCCCCCGTGTGGTCGTAGAGATTCTCGTATCTGATGTGGATGCTGTTGGTCTCCCGAAGCGTGCCCTCGGGGATGGCAAGGCGGAAACCGGTCCACTGCGGCTCAATGTCCTCACCGTTTACTTCGAACGCATCGATCCGCATCCCCCGGAAGTCGAGAAACGTGTCGCCGGTACCGTGGGTCGTGAAGCGGATGGTCACCTC
>DATBWD010000184.1:0-2787 GCA_036515015.1 Tepidiformaceae bacterium | reverse complement strand
GTGCGGTGCCAGAGGATATCGGCTTGCTGTTCGAGCACATCGTGGAGGACGTGGTGGCAGTCGCGGTCACTCCATGTGCCGGGGAAGCGGATTATCGCGAAGCGCATGCCTTCTCCTGAGTGGTGCCTGCGGATCCAGCGTAGAAGATCGGCGGGCTAGGCGCTCTCGGCACGGCTGGTGCCGCCTTCGGCGAGGCGGGCGAGGATGGCCATTTCTTCGGGCGTCGGGTTGGGGTACTCGATGCGGGGGTGGTAGATGGCGCGCAGGGTTGCCTTGAAGCTTTCGGAGACCTGCTGGAGTTCGCGCATGGTGATATCGCATTCGTCGAGCTGGCCTTCGGCCAGGCGCTCGGCAAGGATGCTGTCGACCAGCTCTTCGATACCACCATCGGCTGCGCCCTGGCGCGCTCGGACGAGGGCCTCACAGGAATCGGCGAGCATGACGATCGCGCTTTCCCTGGACTGGGGGCGCGGGCCGGGGTAGCGGAAGTCGGCGGGGTCGGGGTCTTCGCCGGCCTGGGAGGCGCGACGGTAGAAGTAGGTCACGAGGCGCGTGCCGTGGTGTTGGGGGATGAAGTCGCGGACGACCCCGGGCAGACGGTGGCGGCGGGCGATTTCGAGCCCGTTGGTGACGTGTTCGCAAATGCGGCGGGCGCTTTCGTCGGCGGGGAGCGAGTCGTGGGGGCTCGGGTTACCGTCGAGCATGTTCTCGATGTAGTAATGGGGCTGGCCCAGTTTGCCGATGTCGTGGTAGTAGGCGCCGGCTCGGGCGATGAGGGAATCGGCGGCAATGCGGGTGGCGGCGCGCTCGGCGAGGGCGGCGACCATCATGCTGTGGTGGTAGGTGCCGGGCGCTTCTTCCTGGAGGCGCATGAGCAACGGGTGGTCGGACTGGACCAGTTCCATGAGCTGGAGCCGGGTGGTGACTCCGAAGGCGATGGAGAGGATGACGAACACGCCGGCCGTGATGACAGCGGCGCCAAGCCCGTGCACGAGGGACGCGCCGGTAAGCCACATGAGGCTTTCGTTGGTGCGGGTGTCGCCCAGCAGCCAGAAAACAATCAGCACAGACCAGACCGCCCCTGCCACAGCGAGCGCGGAGACGGCGTATCGGGAGAGACGCTCAGCGCGGTAGACGGTGAGTGCGCCGATGAGGCCGCCTGCGAGGTAGGTGGTAGCCAGCCGGATCCCTTCCAGGGGGCCAATGAAGGTCGAGCCGGCGAGTTCGGGGACGGTGACGGCGATGAAGGTGGCGAACATGGCCATGCCCGTGGCGACAACGACAGAGAACTGCAGATCGCCGAACGAGGCAGCGATCATCGCTATGGCTGCGACGGGCACGGCGAACGTGAGGTAGTGCTGTTCACGGTCGGGCAGGACTTCGGGGAAGATGAACCGTACGGCTGCGAGCATCGCCACGATGGAGAAGGCGGTGAGCAGCATGCGACGGGTGGGCGGCGCCGGGAAGGGCTGGAGGTGGTAGACGTAGAGAGCCATGAGCCCGGCGAAACCCGCCGCGAAGATGACCCCCGCGAGCGCGTTCGACTTGCTGAAGCCTCCGGTGAGCGAGCCAGTCATGCGGAGCGCTTCGAGGTTTTCTTCGGTAATCGTTTGGCCCTCGGAGACGATGACCTGGCCCTTCGTATAGGTCTGGAGTTCCGGCGAGACGTTGGCGCGGGCGGCTTCGCGCATCCGTTCTGTGGCGGCAGTGTCGACCTGGGAGTTTTCGATGACGAAGACGGTGAGCATGTCGCGGAGCGCGAGGTCGGCTTCAGGGAAGGACGGGAGAGGGCCATTCACGATGTAGTCATCGATGCGGGCAGGGACATTGGCAGCGGTGACGGCCCTGGAGAGGATTTCGGAGACGGCGTCCTCGGCGGCGGTGGCAAGGAGTTCGAGGTTGGCCTGGGACATGCCGACAAGGCGCGAGCGGGCAACCGTGGGGAGGGCGGCGCCTTCGGGGAGGTTGGCGATTTCGACACTCTGCTGCTGACTGCTCAGCCCGGTGCGGGCCTTGATCGCACGGACCTGTTCGAAGAAGGAACGGAGGCGAGCCAGTTGCTCGCCGAGGACAGCAGCATCGGCGGGGAGGTAAATATCGGCGACCTGGGCGGCTTCGCTGTCGCGGCGGGCCTGGGTGAGGATCTCGGATTCGTACTGTGCCTCGCGGCGAGCCTCGATGGTGATGGGGGAGATATCGCCGACGTGCGTGCCCTTGCCCATGGGGAGGCCGGGGATGACGAGGGGCATGGTCGCGACGGCCATGAGCAGTCCGAAGAGGAGGGCAGCCGTGCGCGATGTAACGGAGGTTGGACGGCGTCGAAACATGAGCCTGATCGATGATACCAGAGGACCATCGGCGAAAGGCGGCAGCTAGTGGACCAGGCCCCCACCGAGGAGGGCGTCAGGGCAGAAAGGCGTCATCGCGGACGCGGGTCGGGGTGGCCACTAACTGCCAAGGAGTTCGCGGACGACTTCGTTGATCTGGCGTCCATCGGCGCGGCCGGCGAACTTCTGGACGAGTGGAGGCATGACGCGGCCAATATCGCGGGGGCCGGCAGCGCCGGTCTCCGCGATGACCTTGCGGGCTTCGGCTTCGATCTCTGAGCGTTCGGCCTGCTGCGGGAGGTAGCCTTCGAGGACGTGGAGTTCGCTTTCTTCCTTCGTGGCCAGGTCTTCCCGGCCGCCCTTGCGGAATTCGGCGATGCTTTCGCGGCGCTGCTTGGCCTGCTTTTGGACGACGGTCAGGAGCGCGTCTTCGGAAAGTTCGCCGCGGGCTTCGATCTCG
>DATBWD010000183.1:0-5371 GCA_036515015.1 Tepidiformaceae bacterium | reverse complement strand
TCGAGGCCGTCGGGGGTGAGGAGGAGGCCGAGGTCTTCCGCGAAGCGGTCGCGAGCCTTCGCGGCGAGGGATATCTGCTCCGCAAGGGCCGCGGCTTCGAACGGGGGGAAGGCGCGCCGGCGGACCTCGTCCGGGGCCCAGCCGCGTTCGCGGAAGCGGGACTTGAGCCGCGCGATGGAGAAGGGAAGCACGTCCAGCACTTCGAAGGTGGCGCAGAGGGGGTCGAACGCGGGGACACCGGACGTGAGATAGGCGACTTGCGGGTCGAGCATGTGGGCGCCGAGGCGGGCCGCGAGATGGCGGACGAGGCCGGCCCGGGTGACGCAGGACTCCGGGTCGTAGACAAAGGAACCGACCGGCACGCAGGTGGCGGGGGCTTCTGGAGCAGACGAATCGAGGGTGACATCGGCCGGGAGGAGGACGGCGCGGCGGAGGCCGGGCGTCGCCCCCTCGCCCACCCAGACCGTCGCTTCGCGCATGGAGCGGCCAAGTTGGAGGAACTCCACCTCGCCATGCGGAGGGAGGTGGCGATGGTCGATGCCCGGGGGTGCCTTCATCGCACCGGTGCGCGCCTGGTCGAGTAACCGAAGGGCGACATCCCAGGGCGGGGAGAAGGCAGCGGGATCGAAGCGCCGCCCGGCTGCGGAGCGACGCGAGGGATCGATAAAGAGGCTGGACCCCGCGATCTGGATGGGAGGGGACTCGGCGATTCCGCGAATGACGTGCGCGCGTGGAAGGTTAGCAGCGGCGAGCGTTGCCGTGACGGGATCGCGCTCAAGGCCGATGGCGGGGAGCCCAAGAGCGGTGCATTGCAGGAGGTCGCCGCCGAGGCCGCAGGTGAGATCGACGACCGGACTCCCGAGGGCGGCGAGGCGGCCGGCACGCCGCCGGGCGACGGCGGGGTGGGTCATCATTTCGAGGCCGTCGGGGGTGAGGAGGAGGCCGAGATCTTCCCCGAAGCGCTCGCGAGCCTTCGCGGCGAGGGATATCTGCTCCGCAAGGGCCGCGGCTTCAAACGGCGGGAAGGCGCCTCGGAGGCGAGCGGAAAGCTGCACCGGTCCGAGTGACGAAAGATCGGGCGGGAGTGCCGCGAGCGCGGCCCGGCCCCGGCCGGAGGCGATGTAACGCGCTCGTTCGAGGTCCACGTCCCGAGTGTAGGGGACGGATGTCCTATGCTCGGAAGATGGCTGCGATCCTCTGCCTGGATTTCGACGACACGGTGGTGGTCGACAACACGGCCCGGCAGATCTTCAAGCGATTCGCGGCGCCCGGCTGGCTGGAGCACGAGACGGCCTACAAAGCGGGACAGATTTCGGTCGAGCAGTTCAACGCGGCCGCGATGGACCTGGTGGGCGCGAGCGAAGACGAGGTCCGCGCGTTCGTGCGGGAGGTGGCGCGGCCGCGGGAGGGACTGCTGGAGCTCACTGACTGGGCCCACTGGCACGGCTGGCTGACGGTGGTGGTGAGCAACGGGTTCGACATCTACGTGGACACGGTGCTGGACGACCTCGGGCTTGACCGCGTGGCGCGGCACACGGGGCGGGCCCGATTCCTGTACCGGTGGCGGGTGACCTATCTCAGCCCGCGCGGGGTCGAGATCGAGGATGGGTTCAAGCTGTCGTATGCGGCAGCGTTCAAGGGGGCCGGCGACTTCGTCGTGTACGTGGGAGACGGCGAGTCGGACGTCGCGGCGGCGAGGCAAGCGCCGGTGGTGTTCGCGCGGGACACGCTCCTTACGCGCCTGGGGGACGAGCACCCGGCGATTTTCCCATTCGAAACCTTCCACGACGTGGTGGCAGTGCTCGATCGCGAGGGGGAGGGATGGCTGGCAGGAGCGGGCGGAGGCGGTCGCTGAACGGGCTGGCAGGAGCGGGCGGAGGTGGGCGCTGAACGGGCCGCCTCGGGGCGGGGGATCGGCCCCGAGGGCTGGTTGAGTCTGCCAGGAAGGGACTGAGCGCAGCGCCGGGAGTCGCAGATGCGAGTCGAGCCGGTAGTGGTAAGGGCGCGGCGCACCCCGGTTCTTTACGGTTCCCTCACTTCGGCGGCCGAGAGGCCCGACCGGACCCTTGTATTAGGCCGAATGGACGTGGGCTGCCCGGGGGCGAGCCGCGAACGTGAGTGCAGTAAGTACGACTGGTGGTAGCAATCGATGGATCACCAACACGCGAGGAGCGGCACGTCGCAGGCCATCATGATGATCGCGCTGATGGCGGCCATGTGCCTGGCGATGCCCCTGAGCCTGGCGGTCCTTGGTGCGCTCGGCGTGCCGACCGTGCTGGCGTTCGGCGTGGCGGGGGCGTTGCTCCTCGCATGCGTCTTCGGCCACCGGTTCTTGATGCGGCATTAGGCAAGGAGGTTGAGATGAAGAAGTTCGGGCCGATCCTGATAGCGGCCGGGGTGGCTGCGGTCCTGGGCATTTCGGGCACGCTGTACCTGGCGCAGGCGGATGACGACGACCATCACGTCGGCGGCATGCATGGTCAGGGGATGAGCGGCATGGCGGGCATGGCAGGCGGGATGGGGATGGACCAGGCCGCCATGGACGAGATGCACGCGAGCATGGCGGGATTCCACGAGTCGATGGGCGGCCAGGCGGCGCACGACGCGATGCACAGCCTGATGTCGCAGGGTCCCGGTTCGCAGTGACAGGACGCCTGGGCCGCATCCGCTGGCCATTGGTGGTGGCTGCGTTGGCGGCGATCGCGGTCAGCGCGCTGGTGGTAACCAGGCTATCGGCCGGGCGCGCGCCGGACGAGGAGGGCTACTCACTGGCTGATGCGTCGCCCGAGGTGGCGAGTAGCTACCGGTTCATCGCGGACCACCGGGAGCACGCCGAGAGGATTCCCTGCTACTGCGGCTGCGAGTCGCTGGAGCACCGGCATCTGCTGGACTGCTTCGTGAAGCCGGATGGTGGGTGGGAGGCGCACGCGACCGGGTGCCAGGTGTGCCGGGACGAGGCGGCCGACCTGCAGGAGATGCTGGCCGCCGGCCTGGACATCGAAGAGATCCGGGTGCGTATCGATGAGAAGTATGCGTCGCTCGGCAAACCGACGAAGACGCCATAGGAGGAGTGAGGGATGCCACGAAAGAGGGCAGCGACGCGCAAGCAGACCCGGGGCCGGAAGGCCGGCCTCCTGGCGGCAGTAGCAGTCGTACTTGCGGCGGGCCTGGCACTGGCGGTGTGGTTCGCGCTACGCGACGGCGAAAGCCCGACAGTGAGCGCCCAGTACACGGGCACGGAGAGCGCGGGAGGGGTCGAAGTGCTGCGGCCCTCGGTGGACCTGGGGCGCCAGCCGCTCGATCAGCCGGTGAGCCACACGTTCGTCCTCACAAACACGAACGACAGGCCTGTGGAGCTCGGGAAGGCGAAGATCAAAGTCCTGGACGGGTGCTGACCGCCCATCCCGGTCGTGGGTGCCACGACGCTCAACCCGAACCAGACGACGACAGTGTCGATGACGATGGTGATGCACAAGGGGATGGACGGGCCTCACCTGTTCGAGGTGACAATCCCGCTTTCGGGCAGCGAGGAACAGCTCGCGATGTACGTCGCGGCGGACTTCCAGTAGGGGAAGCCGGCTAGCGTCCGCGGAGGCGGGGGTCCATTTCGTCGCGGAGGGCATCGCCGGCGAGGTTGAAGCCGAGAACGGCGAGGGTGATGGCCGCGCCGGAGAAGAGCGACTCCCATGGGTGCAGGTCGATGGCGAAGCGGCCGGAGTTGACCATCTTGCCCCATGTGGTCTGGTCGGCGGGGCCAAGGCCGAGGAAGGAGAGCGACGCTTCGGCGAGGATGTAGAGGCCGATGCTGATGGAGAAGATGACGACGACCGCGGCAAGGATGTTCGGCAAAATGTGCCGCAGCATGAGCCGGGCGTGGCCCGCGCCGTAGGAGCGAGCGGCCTCAACGTACATCGACTGAGAGACAGACAGCACCGAGGATCGGACGATCCGGACAGAAGAAGCGAAGCCCAGGAAGCCGAGCGCGAGCACGGTGAGTGTGAGGCTGGGCTGGTCTCGCACGGAGACGATGAGCATGAGCAGGACGAGTCCTGGAAACGCCTGGATGGAGTCCACAAAGCGCTGGGTGACGAGATCGATCTTTCCGCCGAAGTAGGCGGAGATGAGGCCGACAGCGGTGCCTATGAGGACGGCGATGGCGGAGGCGCCGATGCCGATGATAACGGCGAGGCGGGCGCCGACGATGATGCGGGCATAGATATCGCGGCCGTACTGGTCGGTCCCGAACCAGTGTTTGCTGGTGAAGGGGCGTTCCCAGCGGTCGAGGATAGTTGGAGAGCCGATCCCGGGGTTGGCGGCAATCTCGATGGGGCTTGCCGTGGGGTTGAAGTTCGGGTTCGCGGTTTGAAAGACTCTCGCGTCGTCGTAGCGCTGGAGAAAGGGTGAGAAGAGGGCGGTGAAGAGGACGATGACGACGAGGACGAGGCCGATGGCTCCGAGTTTGTTGCGACCGGCGATGAGGGCGAGGTTGCGCACGCGCGCGCGCCGGGAGCGGCGAGGGCCGACTTCGAGGTACTCGCTCGAGGGGATGGTTACGGGCCGAGTCTGCGCCAACCTGGTCTCTCCTAGCTGTAGCGGATGCGCGGGTCGAGCCAGGCGTAGGCCAGATCGACGACGAGGTTCACCGTCACGATGACCGCGGCGATGAGAAGGACGGTGCCCTGGAAGGGCGGGAAGTCACGGCTGTTGAGCTTGTCGAAGAGGAAGCGGCCCACGCCGTTGATGTTGAACATGTTTTCGAGAATGATCTGGCCGCCGACGATGGTGCCGATGGTGAGGCCCATGACGGTGAGGACGGGCAGCATGGCGTTCTTGAGTGCGTGCCGGACCCAGACGCCGGAATCGGCGATGCCCTTGGCGCGGGCGGTGCGGATGTAGTCCTGGCGCATCACCTCGAGCATCTGGGAGCGGAGGATACGCATGATGCCCGCGCCCCCGGAGATGCCCCCGGCGATGGCAGGGATGACATAGAGCTTTCCGGCCGAGACCGGTTCGGACCACAAGTGCGGGTCGCCGACGATGTCGATTTCGAACAGTGAGAGCTTGATGACGGCGAGGGAAAGGAGGAGCGCGACGAAGAAGACGGGCATTGCCACACCAAAGATGGCCACCGCCCTGAGTATGTAGTCGGAGGCGGTGTTCTGCTTGATCGCGCTGACCATGCCGATGGGGATACCGACGGCGAAGGAGACGAAGACGATCAGGACGCCAAGTTCGAGGGTCGTGGGGACACGGTCGCCGAGTTCGCTCCAGGTGCTGCGGCCCGTTTCGTAGGACTTGCCGAGGTCACCGGTGGCCAGGTCGCCCATGAAATTGAGGTACTGGCGCCAGAGGGGCTTATCGAGCCCGAGTT
>DATBWD010000182.1:0-2088 GCA_036515015.1 Tepidiformaceae bacterium | reverse complement strand
CGCTTCTTTCACAAGAGCGCGCAAGTCGTCGAGCGTTCCCAATTCGGGGTGAACGGCCCGGTGGCCGCCCTCGCCGGCACCGATCGCCCACGGGCTCCCGGGGTCGGAAGGGTCGGAGCGCAGGGTGTTGTTCGGGCCCTTGCGGAAGGATCGGCCGACGGGGTGGATGGGCGGAAGGTAGAGAACGTCGAAGCCCATCTGCTTCACGTATGGAAGCCGGGCGCAAACGTCCTTGAACGTCCCGTGGCGGCCCGGTTCCGCCGCGGTCGAGCGCGGAAACATCTCATACCAGGTGCTGAAGCGTGCGAGAGCGGGCGCGACGGCTATCGGGAACTCGGTTTCGGCTCGCGTCTCCAGTCGGCGATCCGGGTGGGCAACCGCGAGGTCGACAAGGTCATCATCGAGTGCGACGGCAACTCGCGCCTCAACGGAGGCGTCGCTTTCCAGCGCACTCGCCGCGGCATCCAGCTTTCGCCGTTGCGCGCCTTTGGTGCGGAGCCCGATTTGGCGCAGCAGGCTCGCTCCAACGAGCATCTCGACGGAGACGTCCTGCCCGGCGGAGATACGCTTCACCAGTGCCGAGCGCCACGTGGCGAAGTGGTCCACGCCCGCCTGGATCGTGAACAGGTAGCGCCCGAGTTGCTCGACCCGGAAATCGCCGAGCCAACGGTCGTTGCCAAGGAGACGCATCGGAGCTTCGCGCCAGCCGGACTCCGACTCGTGACGCCAGAGGAGCGAGGCGCGGATCTCGTCGTGGCCGTCGCAGAAGATCGTAGCGTGGACCGCCACCTGATCCCCGACTGTTCGCTTGGCGGGGAAGCGACCCCCCTCGACAGATGGCTCCACCGCTTCGATTACGACACGTCTGAGACCGTCACGGGGCACGCGCACCTCTTTCAGGGGCAAGGGTCTGAGGAAGGGGACTTCTTTCAGCGTAACTAAAAGCCACTGCCAATGACACCCGGGGGGCGCTTCCCACCCGCCCGATCCCACGATCGGCCGTGCAACGTGGCATTCAGCGGGCGGCAAGTGTCTGCCAGAAGGCTAACACGCGGGCACCACCGCCGATTGGGGAAGGCGCGGTGTGGTACGCTTCGCTTCGGAGAGACGTTTCGCTGCAAACACAACCGACGGAACGGCCAGCCCGGGCCATTGTGAACTCACCTGCCCCGGCGTCTGAGCAGAGGAACTAATCCCGGTGCTCATCGCCGCCCTCGTCATTGGTATCCTCGTTGCCATCAATGCCGTTTACGTGGCCGCGGAGTTCTCCGCCGTCAGCGTTCGGAAGAGCCGCGTGCGCCAGCTTGCGGAGGAGGGCAACGGCGCTGCGCGCCAGCTCCTGCCGGTCGTGGAGGAGCCCGCCCGCCTCGACCGCTATATCGCGGCCTGCCAGATTGGCATCACACTCTCAAGCCTGCTGCTCGGCGCCTACGGACAGGCAACGCTGCCCGGGCGGCTCTCGCCGGCGTTCGAAGGGCTGGGGAACATGCAGGAAGCAACCGCACTGTCGGTTTCGGCGATCGTGGTGCTTCTTGGGCTGACGAGCGTCCAGGTCGTCCTCGGCGAACTCGTCCCGAAGTCGCTCGCTCTCCAGTTTCCAACGCAAACGGCGGTCTACACCGTCGTCCCGATGCGATGGTCGCTGGTCGCATTCAGCTGGTTCATCCGCTTCCTCAACGGAAGCGGAATGCTGGTGCTCCGGCTCGTTCGGGCTCCTTCCATCGGCCACGGGCATGTGCACTCGCCGGAGGAGATCGATTTGCTCCTCGTACAGAGCCGCGACGGGGGGCTCCTGGAGCCGGACGAGCAGCGTCGACTGCGACGGGCGTTGCACCTCGGACGGCAACGTGCGCATCAACTCATGATCCCCAGGACGGAAATGGTGGCAATCAACGCCGAACTACCGGTGGAAACGATTGTCGAAACCGTGATCGCCAGCCCCTACACGCGGCTGCCGGTCTATCTGGAGTCCCGCGACAACGTGATTGGCGTCATCCATACCAAGGACCTCGCGCTCCGGCTGCTGGAGGACCGCCGCATTGAGTCGCTGCAGGAAGTGTTGCGGCCCGTCGTCACCGTGCCGGAAAG
>DATBWD010000181.1:0-3594 GCA_036515015.1 Tepidiformaceae bacterium | reverse complement strand
CGGGATAGAGGCGCGGCAACAACTGGTCAGCTACACCGAGGAAGACGCGACGCCGGCGTTTGCCCGCTTTGCGGAGTTCCTCCGCTCATGCAAGGAGTGGACCCAGGCCGGGCCGTCTGGTAGCACGTGGAAGTGGACGGTACGGGAAGTGAAGGCCGGCACGATCGCGCACGAGAGCGTGTACGTGCAGATCGAACTCGGGGAGGGCGAGACGCCTGCGGGGCAGGCGCGCATGGTGGTTTGGAGGCGGGGCCCGGTTCTCAGCATCGTCACACTGGTGAACGCGCCGGGCGGCGACACGGCAGCGTTTCCCGAGAGTGTGCTGACGCTGCTCCAGAACCGGTTGCGCTTCGCGGTCAACCTGAACCAGTAGCGGGCTACCGGCGCGTGGGGCAGGAGGCGAGGTGGTCGTTGACCATCCCGACAGCCTGCATGAATGCGTAGCAGATCGTGCTACCGACGAACGTGAAGCCCCGCTTCTTGAGCGCCCGTGACATGATGTCGGATTCGGGCGTTGTCGCAGGTACCTGTTCGAACGACTCGGGGGCGGGGCGGTCGAGCGGGGCGCCGCCGACGAAGGACCAGATGTAGGGGTCGACGGCGCCGTGTTCTTCGCAAGCCTCCAGGAAGGCCCGGGCGTTCTTGATGGCGCCTTCGACTTTGAGGCGGTTGCGGATGATGCCGGGGTCGGCCATGAGGCGGGCGATGTCGTCGGGGCCGTAGGCGGCGATGCGTTCGACGTCCCAGTCATCGAAGGCGCGGCGGAAGCTTTCGCGCCGGGCGAGGATGGTCGACCACGAGAGGCCGGCCTGGAAGCCTTCGAGTATGAGCATTTCGAAGAGCTTGCGGTCGTCGTGGCAGGGGATGCCCCACTGGTGGTCGTGATAGGCGGCCATCTCGGGGGGAACCAGACCCCAGCAGGTTTCGACGCGAGCGGGCGCGGGCACGTTAGCGGCCGATGACGTCGAAGAGTTTGTGGTTCTGCATCATCGGGTTGTCGCGGTAGCTCTCGAAGGTTTCGCCGCGATGGCCCTTCGTGAAGTTGTCGGACGTGATCCAGGCTTCGAATGAGGCTTCGTCTTCGAAGCGGGTGAGGACGACGTATTCGTCGCGGCCGGGGAGGGCGAGGAGTTCGGTGCTGATGAAGCCGGGGAAGGTATCGACGGCGCCGACGCGGCTCTTCCAGGACTGTTCGAAGCCGGCGCGGGCCTCGGGTGGAAGGGAGACGGGGAAGTAGGAAACAACAGCCATGGGGACGCTCCAGTGGTGTATCTATTCCACAAGCGTAGCGGGTACAGCGGCAAGCGGCAGTGAGGGAGGGTCAGGCGGATGGCACTTCCTGGCCGAAGCCGGCCGCGGCGGCGTAGGACCAGCCATCGAGGTCGGGGGTTTCGACGCCGAGGTGGGCGAGGGCGACCTTAATCTCGGTGCGGTGTTCGACGCCGTGTTCGACGGCGTGGACGAGGAAAAAGTGTTTCGGGAAGCGGTAGACGTTGCCCAACCATGGGAGGTCGACGGATGCGTCTGTGTCGAGCGACTCGGCGATGGCGATGAGTTCATCGGCTGAGGCGTTGGCAAGTTCGAGCAGGGTTGGGAAGCCGGGCCACGGGGTGGTGCGCGAAAGTTCGCCCTCGTGTTGCCGGCCCATCGTGCGGAGGACGAAGGTCTGTTGCGCGCCGATGATGTGCATGAGCAGCTCGCGGGCGGTCCCGGAGACGACGGGGACGCGGGCGTCCAACTGCTCGTCGGGGAGGCTCCGACACGCTTCGATGAGGGTAAGCGTTGCCCACCGGTTGTAGCGGAGCATCTCGGCCAGGGGTTCGTTCACCGACTCAGCGTGACGGTTCCAGGCCGGGGGTTACTATCTCGAGATCAGGCGGCCCGGGATTCAACGCGAACGGATTCAGAGCCACGCTGACGACAAGCGACGCCTCGGTTCCAGAGTCCTGTGTTACGAGAAGGCTGAGCGGGTCGCCCAGGTAGGGGTTCGGGGGATAGATAGTAGTCTCCGCCGACGCGGTCGACGGGGCTATCACTGTGGTGAGAGCCAGTGCTGCCGCCGCGGAGAACGAAACGAATACCGCTTTCATTTGGAACGAGCCTGCCCTTCATTAAGTAAAGCACCGGAAGGCTAGCAGCGCGGGCATGCTGCGGTCAATGGGCGCGAGCGTGGCGATGGGGTAGCGGACGGGCCCGGCGGATGCCGACCCTCTTTGAATCGTTCTCCACGGTTTCTGGAGCGGGTACACTGTGGCGCAATCGAAGATGGTGGTAGCCGTGGCCGAAGGTGTCCGCTTTTGCACGAGTCGCGACGGGGTCCAGATCGGTTACTCGACATTTGGACGTGGGCGCCCGCTCGTTATCGTCCCTTGCTGGTGGATGAGCCCGGAGGCGGACCGGCGGCGCCACATTGGCCGGGACTTCTGGAACGACTTGCCCGCCGGTCACAGGAGCATCACGTACGATCTCCGGGGGATCGGCGTCTCGACTCGCGAGGTGCGCGATGTTTCGCTCGAGCGCCAAGTGGAAGACCTCGGCGCGGTGGTCGACCACCTGAAGCTCTCGTCGTTCGACCTCTGGTGCTTCGGAGACGGGGCAGCAGCTGGGGTGACGTTCGCGGTCCGGCATCCAGAGCGAGTGTCGCGGCTCATCCTCTACAACCCATGGGCGCACGTCCCGGGATCGGTGGGGCGCCAACACATCGAGGTGTGGAGCGCGTTCATTCACGCGAGCTGGGGGCTGGCAAGCCGGGCGTTCGCCGAGTTGCTCTACCCAAAGGGGCCACTCGACGCGCAGAAGGCATCCACCCAGTCCATCCGCGAAACGCAATCGCCGGAGGTGGCGCTCCGCTACCTGGAATTTATCAACAGCTTCGACGTGCGCGACGAACTCGGGAAGCTCGCGCTCCCGGTGCTGGTGATCTCACGAGAAGGCCCGGGGCAGACTCCCTTGGTCCCGGTTGAGACGGTGAGGCTTGTCGCCTCGGCCATCCCTGGAGCCCGCCTTGTGGTGTACGACGCGGCGCCAGCGGTGTGTCCTTACTTCGACTACCGCATGTATCACGGTATCGCCTGCCAGTTCCTGACCGATGGCACTGTCGAAGGGCCGTTGCACCCGACGCTCAGTCCGCGCGAACTGGAAGTGCTTGGCCTGGTCGCCCACGGGAAGACGAATGGAGAGATTGCCGACTGCCTCGCCATCAGCAAGAGCACGGCCGACCGCCACGTGAGCAACATTCTCGCCAAGACGGGGTCGGCGAACCGGGCCGAGGCGGTGCTCTATGCGGCCCGCCATTCGCTGGTGAGTTGAACCTCCGCCGCCCCCGCGAATAACAAGCCTTTGTTAGTGGGCCTGCTGTTTCGCCCACCGTGAGGGGCAAAAATCCCTACTTCTGTGGACGCGTCGGCGGGGCATTCAGCGAGATCCTGTGGGCATCCATCACCCGTGATGGGATCTTCCCCTGGGGGTGCAGATGCGCAATAGCTGGTCGAAACGACGTCTTCGCTCTGGGTCCGCAGATGCGCAAGGGAATTGAACACCACTTCGAGCCGCCGGCAACGACCGCGCCCTCGAAACGGCCCGGAGTAAGACCTA
>DATBWD010000180.1:0-3273 GCA_036515015.1 Tepidiformaceae bacterium | reverse complement strand
TAGACGGGGCCCACCTGCTCGGGACGTAGCAGCCCGGCCTCCTCAAGGATCTCAAGCCAGTACAGCGACTCGTCGGTTTCCTCTTCGACGATCGAGAGCTCGGCGAACATCTCAGCGCGAGACCGAGCGCGACAGGCCGCGCGGTAGTTAGCGCCGACGGATGTGGCCGAACGGAGCAGCTGGCGGGAGACGACTTCGGCGGAACGTGTCGCGGGCAGCCCATCAGCGATCGCAATGACGGCGGTCCCAAACTCCTTGGTGCGCCTCTTGAACTCAAGCTGGTCCACGTGCACCCCTCGATCTAATCGACAATCGTCAATCGTCGATCGTCAATTGCTAGGTGGTGGTGAAGGAGACGTGGACTTCTTCGCGGGCGGCGTCCTCGGCTTCGTAGAATTCGGCGGGCTGGAAGCTGAACATGCCGGCGACCGCGTTGCTGGGGAAGGTGGCGATGCGTTCGTTGTAGTTGCCGACGTTGGTGTTGTAGAACTGGCGCGAGTAGGCGATTTTGTCCTCGGTGTCGGTGAGTTCGCGCTGGAGTTCGAGGAAGTTGCGGTCGGCCTTGAGGTCGGGGTAGGCCTCGGCGACGGCGAAGAGGGAGCGGAGGGCGCCGGTGAGGATGTTGTCGGCCTGGGCGGCGTCGTGGGGGCCCTTGGCGTTGTCGAGTTGGGCGCGAGCGCGGGTGACGCTTTCGAGGGTTTCGCGCTCGTGGGCGGCGTAGCCTTTCACCGTCTCGACAAGGTTGGGGATGAGGCTCGAGCGGCGGCGCAACTGGACGTCGATGCCTGACCACGCCTCGCGGACGCGGAGGCGGGCACGGGCAAGGCCGTTGTACATGCCGATGATCCAGGCCGCGATCACGAGGATGACGACGGCTACAACGATGACAGCGATCAAGGCGCCCATTCGGGGGTACTCCGTTCTGATGTGTCTCCATGCTAGCACGGAGGGGTGGCCCCGAGGCCGTCGCTAGACGAGGACCCCCTCGGCCAGCAGGTCGGCGATTTCGTCCATCGAGAGGCCGACAATGCGTTCGCAGACCTCCATCGTGTGCTCACCGAGCAGCGGGGCGGGGGCGCGATGATCGCCGGGCGTCTCGCTGAGCTGGAAGCCGGGACCGTCGTAGGCGGCGCGGCCCGTCTCGGGATGGTCGAGGTAGCGGTAGTAACCGCGGGCCTTCATGTGCTCGTCGCGCTCAAGGATGTCCTGGGAGGTCTCGACGACACCTGCGGGGACACGTTCCGCCTGGAGGGATTCCATGACCTGTTCGGCCCTGCGGCCGGCGGTCCATTCGCTGACGAGTGCTTCGAGGGCGTCTTCGTTGTGTTTTCGAGCGGGGAAGGTGGCGAAGCGCGGGTCAGAAGCGGCATCGGCATGGCCCAGGGCTTTGCAGAGGCCGGCCCACTCGTCGTCGGTGCGGCAGGCGATGGCGACCCAGCGGTCGGGCGAATTGACGGACTCGGGGTCATCGGCGCAGCGGAAGGCGCCATGGGGTGCGGCGATGGGGCTGCGGTTGCCGCCGCGGGACTGGGTGTTGCCATTCGCGAGGTAGTCGGCGACGGCTGTGCCGAGAACGCAGGCGACGGATTCAACCTGTGGCACTTCGATGCACTGGCCCTTGCCGGTGCGGTTGCGGTGGCGGAGGGCGGCGAGGATCGCGGTAACCGTGTGGCCGGGATTGATGACGTAGTCGGGGTAGTTCGTGCCGACGCCGATTGGGGGGCGGTGGGGGAAGCCCGACATGTGGCTGATGCCAGTCACGGGGGTGAGGACTGCGCCGAAACCGAGGAAGTCGCGGTGGGGGCCCTCCATGCCCTGCATGGGCGAGTAAGCGGCGATGATGCGCGGGTTGATGGCGCTGATCTGCTCGTAGCGCAGGTTCCACTTTTCGACAACGCGGGGCGTGAAGTTGGTGAGGAAGATGTCGGACTTCTCGATGATCTTGTAGCCGACTTCCTGGCCCTTCTCGGTGTTGAGGTTGAGCTGGATGGAGAGTTTGCCGGCGTTGAAGTTGTTGAAGTAGCCGGAGACGTTGTAGCCGCTCTTGAACGTTCCGTCGGGGTTGAGGGCGAAGGGCTGGACGACGCGGAGGGAGTCGATGCGCGTTTCTGATTCGACGCGGACGACTTCAGCGCCGAAAGCACAGAGGGCCTGAGCGCCGATGGGGCCGGCTCCGAACCAGGAGAAATCTGCGACGCGAAGGCCTTCGAGGGGACGCTTTGTCATGACAGGGCTCCTTTCTCAGGCCGGGAGGGCGGCGAGAACTTCGTCGGTGTGTTCGCCGAGCCGAGGCGGGCGGGAGATGACTGCGGGCGTTTCGGAGAGGCGGAAGGGCGGGCCTGGGAATTCGACGACACGATTGAGGAAGTCGACCTCCAGCTGGCGGAACCAGTCCCGGGCACGGAGTTGCCGGTTCTCGGCAAGGTCGTTCGGCTTCGAGACGAGGCCGACGAGCAGGCGCCGCCGCTGCCCCTCTTCGTAGGCTTCGACGGCGGATTGGTCGGCGAAGAAGCGGAGCAGCACCTGATGGATATGCAGGAGTTGCGGGACGATACCGACAGCTGATTCGGGGTTGCCCATGATCTGTGTGAGGGTGGCCATGTTCAGGGTCGGCGTGAGGGACGCGTAGGGTTCCTCGTCGAGGTCTTCTTGCTTTCCCTTTTCGCGCAGCCAGTTGACGAGTTCCGGGAAGTCGGCGCCGCCGGGAGCGAGGACGAAGAGGGTCACGTGGCCATCCTTCGCCGGGTAGACGCCAACGCCCGGCAGGGCGATGGGTATCATGCCGCGCTCGCCGGTGCGGACGCGGTTGCGTTTCTGCATGTCCCAGGTTTGCATCGAGGTTTCCTGGGACATGGAGATGGCTTCCTGGGCGGAGACATCGACCTGCTGGCCCTGGCCGGTGGCTTCGGCGTGGAGGACGGCGATGAGCGTGCCCTGGGCGGCCTGGATGGAAGCCGAGACGTTCGCCTGGTTGCCATAGACCATGTTCGGCGGGTCGGTGGGCTCGCCCGCGAGGTTCATGATGGCGCCCATGGCCTGGCCGACGATATCGGAGTAGGCGTAGCCGGCGTGGGGCCCGGTCTGGCCGAAGCCGGTGATGGAGGTGTAAACGAGCGAGGGCTTCGCGGCGTGGAGATCGGCGTAGCCAAGGCCACGGTCGGCCATCCAGCCGGGCTGGTTGTCCTCGATGATGACGTCGGCGGTGAGGGCGAGGCGGCGGGCGGCGGCACGGCCCTCGGCGCTTTCAAGGTCGAGGACGACGGACTTCTTCGA
>DATBWD010000179.1:0-3517 GCA_036515015.1 Tepidiformaceae bacterium | reverse complement strand
AGCGACGAGCGCCACGCTCAGCGCTGCCGGCAGCATGGAGTATGCGGAACGCAGACTTGGGCTGGAGCGGCCCGAAAAGCTGCGACTCGGGTCGCCATTCGACTACCGCTCCTCGACGCTCCTCGCCGCCTTCAGCGATGTTCCGGAACCGAACGCACCTGGCTACAGCGAGGCGCTGGCAGCCGCCATCGTCGAACTGGTGAAGGCCTCCGATGGCCGCGCGCTCGCGCTCTTCACCTCCCATGCCTCACTCAAGCGCGTCGCCTCGCTCGTCCGCCAACCGCTGGAGGACAGCGGCATCGTTGTGCTTGCCCAGGGCATCGACGGTCCCCCGCGCCAGTTGACAGAGAACCTCATCCAGAACCCGCGGACGCTCGTCCTCGGCACATCTAGCTTCTGGGAAGGGGTCGACGTCCGCGGCGATGCGCTGTCGCTCCTCATCATCGCCCGGCTGCCCTTCGCCGTGCCATCCGACCCGATCTACCGCGCGCGCTCGGAGCAGTATGACAACCCGTTCAACGAATACGCCCTGCCGGCCGCGATCCTTCGCTTTCGGCAGGGCTTCGGGCGCCTCATCCGCGACCGCGAGGATCGCGGGGTGGTTGCTGTGCTCGACCGGCGAGTCTACGAGAAGCAGTACGGCGCGCAATTCATCAAGGGCCTGCCTGAATGCACTCGCATCCGGGGCGACACCGCGGACGTAGCGGATCACGTCCGCGACTGGTTGCGCCCCCGATGACGCCGCGTCTGAAGCTGCCGGTGTCCGGCGATCGGGTGCGCCTGCTCCCGGGTGATGGGCCGAACCAGGTCACCATCGTCCGGCGATCCGACGAAGCGACCATCGGCCGGCTCACTCTCGAAGTCGACGGCGACGCGGTAACCGTCCTGGAGCTTTGCATCGACCCGGCCGAACGCAGCTTCGGATGCGGCTCCGATGCGGCCCGCCTCCTTGTGCACGCGGTCGAGGAGGCCGGCTATGGGCGTATCGTTGCCTCGGCGCCGCCCGAGCTCGGGTTGGCCGTCTACTTCTGGTTCCGGATGGGGCTTCGCCCGCTGCACGGCCCTGGGCCTCGCGGCGGCATCAGCCTCGAACGGAGGCTGGACCCCGGAGCCGTGAGATAGCCGAAGGAGACATAAGAAGGGGCCGGGACGTGCGTCCCGGCCCCATTAGCGTAATCCCTACCTGGCAGTCAGACGGCCGCCATCTTCTCCTGCAGCCGCCGGTCCAGCGCGGCGAGGAAGTCCTGCGTCGTGAGCCATGGCTGATCCTTCGAAATCAGGATCGCCAGGTCCTTGGTCATCTCGCCGGCCTCGACCGCTTCCACGCAGACCTGCTCCAGCGTGTTAGCGAACTTCGTCACTTCGGGTGTGCCGTCGAGTTTGCCTCGGTGCGCCAGCCCGCGGGTCCACGCGAAGATCGAAGCGATCGGGTTGGTCGAGGTGGCCTCGCCGCGCTGGTGCGCCCGGTAATGGCGCGTGACCGTCCCATGGGCCGCTTCGGCCTCCATGGTCTTCCCGTCCGGTGTCAGCAGCACCGAACTCATCAGGCCCAGCGAGCCGAAGCCCTGTGCCACCGTGTCCGACTGTACGTCGCCGTCGTAGTTCTTGCAGGCCCAGACGATGCCGCCTTCCCACTTGAGCACCTGCGCGACCATATCGTCGATGAGCCGGTGTTCATAGGTGACGCCGCGCGCCTTGAACTCGTCGGCGAACTCGGCCTCGAACACCTCCTGGAACAGGTCCTTGAACCGGCCGTCATAGGCCTTGAGGATCGTGTTCTTCGTCGAAAGGTACAGCGGCCAGCCTCGGTCCAGCGCATAGCGCATGGATGCCCGTGCAAAGTCCCGGATCGAGTCGTCGAAGTTGTACATGCCCATGGCGACCCCGCCGCCCGTGAACTTCGCAACCTCGAGCGAAATCGGTTCCCCGATTTCGGGGGTGTAGGTGATCGTCACGGTCCCGGGTCCGGGCACCCGGAAGTCCGTCGCCTTGTACTGGTCGCCGTGCGCATGACGGCCGATCACGATGGGTTTGATCCAGCCCGGGACCAGCCGTGGCACATTCGAGCAGATGATTGGCTCGCGGAAGACCACCCCGCCGAGGATGTTGCGGATGGTCCCGTTCGGCGACTTCCACATCTGCTTGAGGTTGAATTCCTCGACGCGCGCTTCGTCCGGGGTAATCGTGGCGCACTTCACGCCCACGCCGTGCTTCTTGATGGCGTTCGCCGCATCGACTGTCACCTGGTCGTTTGTGGCGTCGCGGTGCTCGATCCCGAGATCGTAGTACTCAAGCTGGACATCGAGGTACGGCAGGATCAGCTTTTCCTTGATGAACTGCCAGATGATCCGCGTCATTTCGTCGCCATCAAGTTCGACGACGGGATTCGTGACCTTAATTTTCGCCATGGGAAGGATTGCCTTTCTTGGATCTCAGCGCTTGTGGGTGCGGCGTGCGCCGCCCCGTGACGATTGGACGCGTCGACGATGCTGTTGCCGGGCTGCCCTCACCTGGCGGTCCCGGCGATAAGTTGCCGTAGCACGAACTGGAGGATGCCCCCGTGCCGGTAGTAGTCGAGTTCCACCGGCGTGTCGATGCGCGCCGTCACCTCGAAGGACGTGGTCTTTCCGCTCTCGTCGGTCGCAGTGACGGTAAGCCGCTTGCCCGGTTCCAGGCCGGCGGCGATCCCGCTTATCGAGTAGGTTTCGCGACCGGTGAGCCCTAACGATGCGCGGCTCTCACCGGGCAGGTACTGCAGAGGCAGGACTCCCATCCCGACGAGGTTGCTCCGGTGAATGCGCTCGTAGCTTTCGGCGATGACCGCCTTCACCCCCAGGAGGAGCACGCCCTTCGCCGCCCAGTCTCGCGACGACCCCGTACCGTACTCCTTCCCGGCAAGCACCAGGAGTGGCACATTCTCCGACTGGTAGCGGACTGAGGCGTCGAAGATCGTCATTTCCTCGTCGCCTGGGAGGTAGCGAGTCACGCCGCCTTCGGTACCGGGCGCCAGGAGATTGCGCAGCCGGATGTTGGCGAATGTCCCGCGCATCATCACCTCGTGATTGCCACGGCGCGCCCCGTAGGAGTTGAAGTCCTCCCGGGCGATCCCTCGCTCCTGCAGATACTTGCCCGCGGGGCTGCTCGGGCTGATGTTGCCCGCCGGCGAAATGTGGTCCGTGGTCACCGAATCCGCGACTGACACCAGCACGCGCGCACCGGCAATGTCCGTGACCGGCGCCGGTGTTGCGGGCATCCCATCGAAGTAGGGCGGGTTCTTCACGTAGGTCGACTGAGCGTCCCACTCGTAGATCCGCCCCTCAGGGACGGGCAGGCTCGACCATGTCTCGTCCCCTTCGAAGACCGACGAATACCGCCGGACGAACATCTCCGAACGCACCGAGGCCCGGACCGCCTCGTTGATCTCGGCCTGGGTCGGCCAGATGTCGCGCAGGTAGACGGCATTCCCTTCACGATCGAAGCCGATAGGGTCGACCGTGAAGTTCACATCCATCTGCCC
>DATBWD010000178.1:0-3419 GCA_036515015.1 Tepidiformaceae bacterium | reverse complement strand
GAACCGTGCTCGGCTACACTGCCGCGGTGAGCACCTACCTCCAGCGCCTCGTCGACTACAACAACTGGGCGAACCGCGAACTGCTCGCGTTCCTCGCGACCGTGCCGCCAGAGGCGCTGGATGCCCGCGCGCAGGGGGTGTACGGCAGCATCCGCGAGACGCTGGCCCACCTGCTGTCGAGCGAGCACTCCTACCACCGCCACCTGACGAAGCAGCCGCGGAGCACGGACCCCGCCCCAACGGCGCCAGCACTCAGCGAACTCGTCGTCATGGCCGAAAGCTCGGCGGCCAACCTCGAAGCGCTGGTTGATGCGCTCCCGCCGCCGGACGAGTTCCTCCCTCTCTGGGACGGCCGCCGAGCCGCCGCGACGGTCTTCACGCAACTCATCACCCACAGCGCCGAGCACCGCACGCAGGTGCACACCATCCTCGGCTCGCTGGGCGTCGAACCGCCGGACCTCGACTCCTGGGCCCACGGCATCCGCGTCCACGGCGACGACCCGCCGCCTGCGGGCGACTGAGCGAGCGGGCGAGCGGCGCACTGGGGACAATCAGAGCCGCGACCGGCAGGGAGCGCACGGGCGCCCGTTCGGGCAATTCCTCGCCGTCTTGACCGGGCGACGCGTTTCGGAGCGAACAGGATCACATCGACGTACGAAGGCACGATTCGTGGAACAGCCAGCGGCCAGAGACGGCCGCGACTCCGGCACCACTCGCCCCGTCGCCCGCTCGCCCCATCGCAACTACGGCCGCCCGCACCCGCAACCCGGACCGAACGTCCGGCGACAACGTCCCCGTCGGGCGGCAGAGTGGATATCGGGCCAGGCTGCCGAAGGCCCACAAGGTGCACCTCATCGATGAGCCGCCGGCTCGCTCGGACCGCCAGCCCGTTCCTGCTCCTGACCCTCCTCTTCGGGCTGGCGGCGGGCTGCCGAACCGTCGAAGAGGACGAACCGCCCATCCCCACCTCCACCCCCACCGAGTGCCCGACGCCGGAGCCTTCGCCCACACCCACCGCCACCCCGACGGAGCCGCCGACGGCGACCCCCGAGCTCACGCCAGCCGTCGCACCGGGGTTCTTCGAACTCGAAGCGGAACTGGCGGCGGAGGTCGAGGGCTACTGGTCCCAGGGCAACTTCGCCTTCGCCGTCACCGACCTCCAGACCCGCCAGACCATCGGCGTGAACGCGGAGCGCCTCCAGTACGCCGGCTGCGTGATGAACCTCTTCGTGCTCATGGCCGCGCTCGACGAAGTGGCCGCCGACCGCCTCGCGGAGAGCCGCATCGGCTACCTCGTCTCGGCGACCACGTGGAGTTCGAACGCGACGACCGCGAAGGAGATCGTCGTCATCCTCGGCGAAGGCAGCGGGCTGGCCGGGTCGCAGTTCATGGCCGACTACATCCATTCGCTCGAACTCGGCGAGGGCATCATCTGGGACCACCCGCCGCTCTACAGCGGCTATTCGCTCGGGATCGACGACAACAACTGGATTTCGGCGCGGACGCTGAACCGGGCGCTCGAGATGCTCTGGTTCGGCGATGTGTTGCCCGAACCCTGGCGCAGCTACCTGCTCGACCGGTTGGAGACCGTTTCGCCCGGGCTCAACTACCTGGTCGCCTCCGTCCCCGGGCGCGTCAGCCACAAGAACGGCTTCTTCTGGAACTCCGAAGGCTACGTCGACAACGACACCGGCATCGTCCGCTTTCTCGGGTCGAGCACCGGCACCGAATACGCCTACGCCGCGACCTTCCTTTCCGACGGCGTGCCCGTGAAGTACAACGACATCCCCCTCGGGCAGGAGTTGATGCGCCTCACCCACGCCTACTTCGCCGCCACGTACCAGTAGGGGGCAAGAGGCGAGAGGCGAGAGGCGAGAGGGAACCCGGGTCGCGGGGCAACTCAGCACCAAGCACCAAGCACCAAGCACTCTCCCCTTAACCTTTCCTTTACGATCGGGTAGGGAATTTGCCTCCGGGGTCGATAGAAACTCTGTGCATGGTGACTGAACTGCTCGTGGGCCTCACGCTTGTGCTCTTCCAACTTGGCCTAACCATGCAACTTGTTCGTCCGTATTTACGTAGTAGTGATCGGGGGGCCGGCCGTGCGCGGGCGAATCGCCTGTCGCACACCGACCGCGGGCATGTCGTGGCGGGGAGTTCATCGGATGGGAGACCCAAATGAACGTTCGAGTCACGCGGATGGCAACCGCCCTGCTCGCGGGCACGCTCCTCGTCGTCCTGGTAGGCTGCCGCGCCGCCGACGACGACGACATATCCGTCCCGGTCGAAACGGCCACGCCGACCCTGACGCCCACGCGGACGGCCACTCCCGCCCCGACGGCGACTCCCAGCCCAACGCCCATCCCCACTCCAGCCGCCGCAGTCGGGTTCGACCAACTCGAGGCGGAACTCAACACCGCCGTCCAGGACTACTGGGTCGATGGCAACTTCGCCTTCGCCGTCACCGACCTCCAGACGCGCATGACCATCGGCGTGAACATGGACCGGCCCCAGTACTCCGGCTGCGTCGCCAACCTCTTCGTGCTCATGGCGGCGACCGACCAGCTGGCCAACGGCCGGCTGTCGCTGTCCGACGTCGGCTATCTCATCTCATCGACCACGTGGAGTTCGAATGCGACCTCGGCGAAGGAGATCGTGCGCATCCTCGGCGACGGCGATGTCCTTGCCGGCACGCAGTTCGTCGGCGACTACGTCAAGCGCTTCGAACTCGGCGGCGCGGTCGTCTGGGACCACCCGCCGCTCTACTCCGGCTATTCGCTCCAGGTCGACGACAACAACTGGGTGACGGCGGCCGCGATGAACGAGGTGCTCGAACGGTTCTGGTTCGGCCAGGTGCTGCCCGAACCATGGCGCAGCTACCTGCTCGATGAACTCGAAGAGGTGAAGTGGGGCCTGAACTACCTGACCGCTGCCGTCCCCGCCCGCGTGAGCCACAAGAACGGCTTCTTCTGGTCGTCCGAAGGCTACGTCGACAACGACACGGGCATCGTGCGCTTCCTCGGGTCGACCAGCGGGACGGAGTACGCCTACGCGGTCACGTTCCTCTCCGAAGGCGTGAGAGTGAAGTACGCCGACATCACCCTCGCCCAGCAGTTGATGCGCCTGACGCACAACTTCTTCGCCGAAACCTACCAGTAAGACGCCAGTCCGTGTCGCGATTCCTGCCAGGCGGGCGTCCGGGCTCGACGCGCGCCCTCCGCATCATGGATCCATGCAGGAGGCGACGATGCAGCAGGCAGTTTCAATGGGTTCGAAGGCGCCGGTGGCGGCCTATGTGCGGGCCGGGTGGCTGGTCGTGGTGGTGGCGGCGAGTCTCTTCGCCCATGCCCTCCGCCGTCCCTGCCGGCCCGCCCGCGTCTGCCGCCTGACCGGGAGGGTGACGCCATGAACAACGAGGA
>DATBWD010000177.1:0-4300 GCA_036515015.1 Tepidiformaceae bacterium | reverse complement strand
TACCTGGTGCTCGGCGCCGTCATTCTCGGGAGTGGCCTGACGATGCTGACCGTGCCGCTGCTCGGGGTGGCGCTCGTGGCGGCCTCGCTTGCCCTCAGCGTGAAGCTGGTCGCCGGCCGGCGGCGCGCCGCGGCTGACCTGACACGGGCAGTCGAGCAGGCAAAGGAGCGGGAAGTGCAGTCGCTATTCGTCGATGCGATGACCGGATTGGGGAACCGAAGGCAGCTGTTGGAACAGCTTCCCCTCGAAGTTGCCCGGGCCGAGCGCTATGGACAGCCACTTTCGCTGATCACGGTGAAGATTCCCGATTTGGAGCAGACGAAGGAACGCTGGGGGACCGTGGTAACAGACCAGGCGATTTTGCACGTGGCGAACACACTGAAGCGCATATCGCCGGACACTCAGCTGGTCTTCCGGTTGGATAGCGGGCAGTTCGCAATCCTGTGCCAGGGGAAGCCACACTCGCGCGGATCACACCTCTGCGAGGGGGCGGCCCTGGCGGTTGAGAACCGGCCGATCCTGATCGAAGGGAATGGGTCGCTGCCGCTCTATGTGACCGTGCAGACTTCGGCGGTGGATTACGAGGTCGACCGGTTCGAAGGCCCGCTGGAGTTCCTGAGCGCGGCCGGGTGCGAGACTGAGCCGGAGCGGCCACCGTGGACCCGTTGCAGAACCGCCGATGCCCACGACCTGAGACGCCGGCTGGTTGACGGCTACGAGCCCATAGAAGGGGGTGCGAGGGCCGCGGTGGCGCCGGTCAACGAGCGCAAAGCGGTCTGAGGGCCGGGGGCTGGGGTCTCAGGCCCGCTTCTGGGTGGCCTTTTTCACCTGGACGCGCGTTCTGCCGACGGTGAGCGTGCCCGTCTCGATGAGCTTGCGCGCGGCCGCAGGGCGCACATCGACAAAGGCGAAGCTGTCGTAGAGGTCGATAGTGCCGACTGTGGACGGCGCAACGCCGGCCTGGGAAGAGAAGGCTTCCAAAAGGTCCGGCGGACGGAGGCCCTGCTTACGACCGGCATCGAGAAAGATGCGCGTCATGCCATGCTCGGGTGCTGCCTGGGGATCGGGGCTCACCTGGGGGCGAGCAAGCGTCACGGAGCCGGTGGCCTCGCCACGAGTGGGGGGCGGTCCGTCGGAGGCAAGGTGGACGGCTGCGCGGGCAATGTCTCGGAGGGGATACTGCTGTTCGAGGCCCTCGATGAGCCCTTCGTACGCCACCCCTTCCCCCGCCTCGATTGCCTGGCGGAGGGCACCGGTGAACGCTTCGAGCCTGCGTGCCGCGATGTCCTGGGGGGTGGGGAGGCGAAGCGGCTTCATCTTCTTTCGGGTCTGCTGCTCGATGAGGTGGAGGAGCCTGACTTCGCGGGGGGTGACGAGCGTGATGGCCTCGCCCTGGCGGCCCATTCGGCCAGTGCGGCCTACACGATGGATGTAGGCATCGGTGTCGTCGGGGATGTCGTAATTGATGACGTGGGAGACCTCGGGGATGTCGAGGCCGCGGGCGGCGAGATCGGTGGCGACGAGGATCTCGGCGCGGCTGTCGCGAAAGGCACGGAGTTGCTGTTCGCGCTGGGACTGGGTGAGGTCGCCGTGGATGGCGGCGGTAGAGTAGCCGCGCGCCTCCAGGGCTTCGGCAAGTGTGTCGACTTCGCGGCGGGTCCGGCAAAAGACGATTGCGGATTGGGGCGCTTCGTAGTCGAGGATGGCGGTGAGGACGTCGAGCTTGTTGCGATAGGGGGTCTGGTACCAGAGCTGGCGGGTGTTGGGGGCCGTGCGGGTCTCCTGGGGTATGGTCACCTGCAGCGGATCGCGCAGGTACTTGCCCGCCAGGTCGGCTATCCGTTTGGGGATGGTGGCTGAAAAGAGCGCCACCTGCCGCTCTTCGGGGATACCGTCGAGGATGAACTCGATATCTTCGAGAAAGCCCATGTCCAGCATTTCGTCGGCTTCGTCGAGGATTGCGATGCGGACGTTGGCGAGGGAAAGCGCACCGCGTCGGATGTGGTCCATCATGCGGCCGGGGGTGCCGACGACGACCTGGACTCCGGATCGGAGGGCCCGAAGCTGGCGGTCGTAGGGCTGGCCCCCGTAGATGGGGACGACCGAGACGTGCCTGGCGCGGCCGAGGGCGTGGACCGCTTCCGCGACCTGAACTGCGAGTTCCCGGGTGGGGACGATCACGACGGCCTGGAGGGCGTTGATAGAGCTATCCACGCGCTGGACGATCGGGAGAGCAAAGGCGGCGGTCTTCCCCGTGCCGGTCTGGGCCTGGGCGATGACGTCTCGACCGGCGAGCATGGGCGGGATGGCCTGAGCCTGGATGGGGGTAGGCTCCTCGTAGCCGAGGGCATTGATGCCTTCGAGCACTTCGTTGTCGAGCTGGAGATCGCTAAAGGCTACGGGCATGAGCATTCCTTCCGGTTGGCCGCTCTGGGGCATTGCAGTGACGACTGTGCGGCGGTCGCGGCACCGAACCGCGTGCAGGCGTGACGATGGTGTAGAAGGTGCTGCCCGTTGGGGCTACCACTCCTTGCCGATGCCGCCCCTCGTTCCGAAGAACGCGGCCGGCCAGTTGCGGCCGCTGATCATGGCCTTGTCGATATCCTCCTTCGAGGCGATGCCGGCTTCGGCGATGGCGCGCGCTTCCCTGTAGGCGGCCCCGAAGATGCGGTTGAGGAGGAAGCCGTAAGTGCCGGGCGCGTCCTTGACCATGCAGACGACGCGGTTCGTCGCCTCTGCGAGGCTGCGGGCGGTGTCGATGGTTTCCTGGCTCGTCTGGGGCGTGTAGATGATTTCGCACATCCGCATGGTGGCGACCGGGTTGGAGAAGTGCATGCCAACGAAGAGCGGTTTCCGGGATTCGCTCACATCGCGGGCGACTTCTTCGATGACAAAGCCGGAGGTATTCGAGGCGAAGATGGACTGGGGCTTTACGACGCCGTCGAGCTCGGTGAAGACCTGCTGCTTGAGGTCAAGTTTTTCGGGGATGGCTTCGATGACGACATCGCACCCGGCGAGTGCATCGAGGCGGGTGGTGAGGCTGACGCGTTCGATTGCGGCGACGGCATCATCGAACTTGAGTTTGCCGATTTCGACGGCGCGCTTGATGCCCCACTTGCCTTCGAAGACGGCCTGGCGAGTGGCTTCGATGGCCTCGTCATTGATGTCGCGGACGACCACGGGGTAGCCGGCGATGGCGAAGATCTGGGCGATACCGCCCCCCATGATGCCTCCGCCGAGCACGCCGATGGTTTTCACTTCGTCGAATTTCACACCCGGACCTCCTGGGGAAGTGAGCCGATCGTAGCAGTCGTGGGCCAAGGCGCCCGAGGAGTGGTTGCGAGCAACTTGATAGAGGGGCGCGAGCAGGGGCAAGAGCGAGGGGAAAGCGCCAAGATACGCTGCCTGCATGGGTAAAGTTGCGGTTTTTGTTGTTGGGTTCATCCTTGGGCTGATCGTCCTGCCAATTCTGATCATCCAGGCCTGCACCTAGGCCGGGGCCTATGAGCGCGGACCGGTGAAGCTGGACCGGGCAGGGGCGAGGAGTCTGCCCCGCGGGCAGGCAACGGGAGATCAAGGGTCACTTTCCATGCGACTCGTGCGCCTTTCGACGATGGTCGGGGTGGGCATCGTGCTGGGCATCGCGGTGATGGCGGCGTTCCGGGATGACGCGGCGATCGTGGTGGTCCGGCAGGGCGACCCGATGCTGAACGACGGGCAGACCGCCCTGATCGTGCTCGAGGGCGACTTCGTGTCCGAGATGGTGCGTGTGGCACTCGAAGAGTCGGAAATGCCATTCGAGGTGGACGACGTGGAGACGGAGTTTCAGACTGCGGGTGTGGGCGTCTCGGGGAGGGCGACGATTTCGATCGCCGGGGTGACGGTGCGGCCGCGATTCAGCGCGGTGATTCAACCGACGGCTGCGGGTGACGGGACCATCGAGGTGCAGATGGCGCGGCTACGGGCAGCGGGGGCAAACCTGCCGGGATCCTTCGAAAACGTGGCCGAGCGGGTGATAAACGCCGAGTTACGGGAGGCGACGCGCCTCGAGGGCTACCGCGTCACCGACGTCGAGGTAGGGGAGGACGAGCTCCTCATCTACCTCGAGCGTGAGGTCTGACCGGGCCTGCCGCTACTCGCCGAAGCCGTTGTAGAGGCCTTCGTTGTCGCTGTTGGCGACCAGGTCGTTGGAGACGTTGGCGACGACGATGATGGGCTTGTTGCTCGTGATGGTGACGCCTCCGTAGAAGCAGGACGGTGTGACCTGGAAGCCGTTGTCTTCGGCGGTGTTGCTGATTTG
>DATBWD010000176.1:0-6335 GCA_036515015.1 Tepidiformaceae bacterium | reverse complement strand
GAGGTCGACCACCACGGGTACTCCCGTGAAGTCCTGGAGGAGAACGCGGGCCGGCGTGAAGGCAATCTCGCGGTCCGACGGCGTTCCCGGCTCCCAGTTCGCGAGCGCCTCGATGTCCTCCCGGCGCACGGCCCGGCCGTCTTCAAGCCGGAGGAGGTTTTCGAGAAGGATCTTCAGCGAGAAGGGCAGTCGCTGGACCTGCCCGATGCCGGTGTCGCTGAGAGCGCCGAGCCGAAAATAGGTGAATTGCTGGCCGCCGCTTTCCAGCGTGTCGCGGCTGCCGAAGCTGTTGTCCTGCATCATTGTCCTACCTGTCACCGGGGGATTCGGCCGCGAAGAACGGCCCGGCGTAATGGCCGGCCGCCCTCGGCGGCGAAGTGGCCGCCGGATGATGCGGTGTGCGGACCGGGTGGAACGAAATCGAACTGCGGGGGGTAATGAGTCCCACTTCCCAAGCCTCCTTCCACGTCTCGTGGGGGTACTTGGGCCCTTGCCCGGCTACGCTACTGGTAGCCGAGGACGGTTCGTCTCTGCCGTTCTCCCGCGACTTCCCCTGGCGGGGACCGTTGGGCCCGGGGTTCGGCGTTGTGGGTGGGACGAACCGCCACCAGTATACCCACTCCACCCCCTTTGAGCATCATTTCGAACCACCTGGCTCGGATTCCCGCGCGAACGCCGGGCGGCCTTCACCGTCCTCTTCCTTGCGGGCTCGGCTCCGTGCGCCCGAGGGACCCAGCAGCAGGCTGAGGACGAACCCGATCAACGTGAACCCGACGACGACCAGCATTGCGTCGCTGTATGCGACCGCCCCGCCGTCGAATAGCGGGTTGAACGCGTCGCCGGCGGTCTCTCGCGCCCGGAGAATTGCCCCGACGAGGGCCACCGTCACCGCGCCGCCGAGGAAGAACGCCAGGTTGAACACGCCGACGCCGACACCTGCCACTTCCTCTGGCAGTTCGGAGGTTGCGGCGTTCATGCCGGCGGCGTTGACCATTCCGTAGCCCGACGCGAGGGCGACGTAGAAGAGGCTGATCCCCCACGACGGCCAGTCCACGCCCTCGATGTGGAACACGAGCGCTGATCCGAACACCGTCGCCGACCCGGCGATCATCAACGCCCCGTTGCCGACGCGATTCGTCAGGCGCCCTCCGGCCATCCCGAAGAACCCGAGTGCGAGCGCGCCCGGCAGCAGGTGCAACCCGATGCGCATGACTCCCATCTCATGTACCGATGCCAGCAGGAGCGGCACCAGCACGATGACCGCGAAGTGTCCGCCCTGGGTCGTCATCCCCACCACCGAAAGGCCCATGAACCGCCGGTTCTTCACGACGCTGGGGTCGATGAACGGTTCGCTCGCGTGCAGGATTCGCCATCCGAGGAGTGGCCAGAGGGGAATGGCAGCGGTGAGGCCGCCGAGCCCGAGCAGGTCGCCGGGTGTCCTTGGAAGACGGTTGAGCGCCAGCAGGGTGCCGGTAACCGCGCCGGTGAGGAGCAAGGCCCCCGCGTAGTCGAAGCGTTGACCACTCGTCCCCGGTACCCCGGGCACGCTGCGGAGGGCAGCGGGGAGCAGCAGCAGAGCGGCGATCGCCGTGAAGTAGAACGGGCCGCGCCACCCGGCCCATTCAGTGAGCGCGCCACCAACGAGCGGCCCTGCAGCGAATCCGAGCCCGACAGCGAGGATCATCACGCCCATCGCCGGCCCACGGTTTGCCGTCGTGGTCGTCCGCACGATGGTCGCGAGGGAGAGCGCGGGCACGGCCGTCCCGCCGGCGCCCTGGACCGCACGGGTCGCCACGACGATCCCGAACTCGGGTGATAGCGCCACCGCCAGCGAGGCAACTGCGAACAACGAGAGCCCGAGGATGTACATCGGCCGCGTCCCGAACATGTCGGCGAGGCGGCCGTAAATCACGGTGCCCGTCGCAAAGGGGATGAGGTAGGCAGTGATGACCCACGTCAGGTCGTCGGCGCCCACCGCGAAGTCGCGCTGGAGGTCCGGCAGCGCCACCGATGTCATGGAGGCGTTCATCACCGAGACCAGGACGGTGGCGGAGAGCACGACAAGTGCCGTTCGGTTTAGCCCGATTGGGGTCGTCACGCCGCGATTGTTGCGGGTCGCCAGCAGCCTGTCGATGCCACGTGCCTGGGGCTCGCCGGGTGACATTCCCTCGCCCGACTGTTAGTCTGGTTATGGTACCCGCGTTACATCGGCCTCACGGAGAGGCTCACTTTTCAATTGGCGCTCGATGACCGTAGGTAATCAAGGAATCAAGGAGGTCGTCGGGTGCCTTTCACCGACAAAATTTTGAGCTGTTCCGATTGTGGCGCAGCGTTCACGTTCACCGCAGGTGAACAGGAATTTCATCAGTCCAAGGGGTTCTCTAACGATCCGCGGCGTTGCCCGGATTGCCGGCGCGCCCGCAAGACCGACGGCGGCGGCCAGGGCGGAAGCTATGGCCGAGCCGATCGCGAGATGTTCACGGTAACCTGCGCGTCCTGTGGTAAGGATGCACAGGTCCCCTTCGAGCCCCGGGGCGATCGCCCCGTCTACTGCAGCGACTGCTTCCAGCCGCAGCCTCGTTCCGGCGGTTACGCCGGTGGCGGTGGCGGTGGCGGTGGTGGCTATGGCGGTGGCCGGAGTGGTGGCGGCGGCGCCGGAGGCGGACGCAGCCAGCGCCGCTGGTAGTTCCCCCTAAGGAACAAACGTAGAAGGGCCGGCAAGATTCCTTGCCGGCCTTTTCGTATACTCGGATGCAAGTGGGGGCCCGTAGCTCAGCGGTGAGAGCGGCCGGCTCATAACCGGTTGGTCCTGGGTTCGAATCCCGGCGGGCCCACCAGCTCCCTCACAAACGCTATCTAGCGGTAAACCTGCGCCTCTTCCTTCAGCCAGTCTGGCAACCAGTCAGGGTCCTCCGCGACTCCATCCAGCGTCCACAGGTTGTTCAACCACTGCTCCCGGCCGATGCCATAGAGGTTGTACCAGTACCGCCGCCGCTCGACGACCGCACGCTGGATACGCCACGGCAGTTCCGCCAGCGGCGCGGCGGGCCGCTTTACCCCATTGCGCGAGGGTCGAGTCTCACGGTCCAGTTCGCGCTGCATCGCCCAGACGACGAGCCGGACGTGGTCGTCGCTGACTGGCTCAATCCCCTCGTCGATCCCCGGGAACCACAGGTCCGGGTCGTCGAACGCCCGGCACGCCTGGTGGAGGTCCCAGACGATCTGCCGCCCGAGGTCCTGGAGCCCGAGGTGCAACGAAGGATTCGCTGTTGGTGAGCCCTGTCCGATCTCGGTCACGAGCGCCTCGCCGCCCGGTTCGCTGTTGCTGGAAACCCTCAGCGGCAGCGGCTCGCCCGCAAGCGCTTTCTCGCGGATGGGGGTGGGCAACCACTCGACGCAGCGTGCCCTCCGCCCGCGGCGATTGCCGGGGTCAGCCACGGGAGCCGTCCAGCCCCAGAAAAATGTCATGGCTCGACATCCGGAGAACCCAACTCCCGCTGCTGTTGCGGGCAAATCTCCCATGGATCCGTGTGCCGCTCGGGGAACGGCGTTGTCGTCGGCGCCGTGGTCGGCGTGGTGGTTGGTGTTGTTGTGGGGCTAGGCATCGTGTGTTTTCCTCCGTGCCGCTCTCCGCGCTCGTTGCTTTTGCAGGCGTTCGGCGCGGTCCAGTGCAGCGTGGATTTGTTCCTCAGACGGCCGGTCGGGCTCGTCGTCCTCTGCGACGAGCTGGTCCTCTTCCAGCGCCCGGCGAGCGGCGAACGTCTTTAAGAGGATCGGTACTCCCAGGGGGATGCCGCGCGCGCTCTTCGCGTCCTGGGGCACCACGTAGTCGAGGATGAGCGTGTCGCCGCGCGTCAGCATGAGCGCCGCTTCGTCCACCTCATGTTCATGGCAGAAGAGGATCGCCTCGGCTATCCGGTCGTTCAGGTCCAGGCTGGCCGGAGGGAACTTCCATGTCTCCTGCGAAGCCATTTCGTGGCGCACCACGGACCGCAGGAGCCAGAGCTCGTCGAGGGTGAAGACAACCGGGGCGGTATCGGCCATAAACCGTAGGCTACCAGTGGAACGCCGCCACACCTGCAAACATCCGGGCCGGTGCTGTTAAAGCTGCCTTCCGAACGCATGCCCTTCGGAAAGCTTTCCCACCACAAGCTCGCGTCCGCATAACAACCCAAGACGAACCGGCGCGCACGACAGAACGAAGGGGCTGCACCACGCATCTCCGGTGCAGCCCTTTCGGATGGCGATTGAATGGCTGGCTAGACGGTGCCGTCGGCGGCCGGGCGGCGGCTGGGGAGCACCGGCTCCGATTCCTTCTGCCGCTCCCGCACCTCGTCCGTCCGCGGTTGAAACACTGCCACTGTCGCGGCGACAGGCACTGGCGATGTGCTCTCGGCGGCCTCGACGACCTTCTTCGGTCGATCCTTGGCACAGTAGGGGCAGGCTGCCCAGGCGAACTCCAACGGCTTCATGCAGGCGGTGCACGGTTCCTTCAACATCGCCGAGCAGGAGGGACAAACGACGAAGTCATCCTTTATCCGCTTACTGCACTGCGGGCACGACTTCAGGCCCGCCAGTTCCTGCATGAATGCCTCTTCTTCCAGCGACCGCTCGTACTTCTCAACGAGCGTGTAGCGAGGACGCATCACCAGGTAGATCCAGTGCCCGGGCAAGAAGAAGAACAGGACGAGCAGCGTCGCAGCAGCTTGAGTCGTCATGTCGTGGGTGCGCTGAGAGATGTCGCGGTATGTCCAGTACACTAGCGCGAGCCAGAGCACAGCGACATACAGGAGAACGACGACGGCGAACAGTTGTAGTGTCGCCTGCCAGGACCCGCCAAGCCATTCCACGAGGAACACTGCATTACCCCCGCTCAAATAGAACTGGTGCAACTTTATCCAGCGGCCGGCGCGCTCCGCGTCAATACCGCTTTAGCGACGTAACGAGTTCATAGCAAGCAGAAGCGCGGGGCCTGAGCGGGTATCCGGCGAGGCGATTGGCTCCCGGGGCCGGCTTCAGATCACCGTCGGCGCGTGGTACTCGCCGAACACTTCTCGCATCGCACCGCAGATTTCGCCCAGGGTGGCATATGCGCGGACTGACTCGAGAATCGGCGGCATCATGTTGTCGTTCCCCCGGCACGCACTCTTTAGCGCACCAAGCGAGTCCGCGACCCGCCGGGAATCGCGTTCCTCGCGGTGATGCTCCAGTCGCCGCAGTTGGTGCTCCACCAGGCGGCGGTCGACGCTGAAGATGGCCGGGGGCTGTTCGCCGCCTTCCGTGAACTCGTTCACGCCGACGATGATCTCGCGGCCTTCATCGACGTCCTGCTGGTACTTCCAGCTGGCCTCGGCAATCTGGGCCTGCATCCAGCCTGATTCGATCGCCTTGATGGAGCCGCCTATCTCGTCGATCTGCTTCATGTAGTCCACTGCCTGGCGCTCGAGTTCGTTGGTCAGATGCTCGACGAAGTAGCTCCCGGCCATCGGATCGATCGTGTCAGTCACGCCCGTCTCGTGGGCGATGATCTGCTGGGTGCGAAGCGCGATCCGCTGGGCTTCGTCCGTCGGGAGGGCGAGGGCCTCATCGAAGCAACTGAGCGCGATGCTCTGCACGCCGCCGATGACCGCGGCCAGCGCCTGGATTCCCGCCCTGACGATGTTGTTCTCGGGCTGCTGGGCCATCAACGTGCTGCCGCCCGTTTGCGTATGGGTCCTGAGCATCATCGAGCGCGGGTCCTTCGCCCCGTACTTCTCGTTGAGGAGCTTCGCCCAGAGGCGTCGCAGCGCCCGGTACTTGGCGACCTCTTCGAAGAAGTTGTTGTGGGTGTTGAAGATCCAGCTAATCCGTGGCGCGAACTCGTCGATGGCCAGACCGCGTTCGATAGCGGCGTCCATGTAGGCGCAGGCATTGGCGAACGTGAAGCCGATCTCCTGCGCTGCGGTCGCGCCCGCATCGCGCATGTGATAGCCGCTCACGCTGATCGTGTTCCACTGGGACACGTGCTCTGCGCAATACGCCATGACGTCGGCGGCCAGCCGCACGCTCGGCTCCGGCGGGAAGATGTAGGTGCCGCGCGCGACATACTCCTTCAGGACGTCGTTCTGGACCGTCCCGTTGAGTTGTTCGGGGGCGACGCCCTGCTTCTCCGCTGCCACGATGTACATGGCGAGCATCACCGCCGCCGGAGCGTTGATCGTCATGCTTGTCGAAACCCGGTCGAGCGGGATCCCCTCGAACAGTGTCTCCATGTCGTAGAGCGAGTCGATGGCCACTCCCACCTGCCCGACCTCCGCGATGGCCATGGGGTCATCCGAGTCATAGCCAAGCTGGCT